>NZ_JAYMZS010000124.1:0-25347 GCF_035828755.1 Amycolatopsis sp. H20-H5
TCACGTCATCGACCAGGGCCTCCGTGCGTCTGCCTGGCGACGCGGACACCAGGCAGACGCACGAAGAAGCCACTTCAGACGACGCCTCCGCCTCCAGATGCTAGAGATCTAGCCCTGTAGTACTAGTCCAACAGCCTGAACTTCTTTCGCAAGAGCAACGATCCTCGCTAGCCTGAAAATCCATCGTTGAGCGAGGGAGCTTCGTGACCAGAGCAAGTCAGGCACCGGACATCCTATCCCCCGAATTCGCCGCGAACCCGTATCCCTCCTACCACATCATGCTCGAGGATGCACCCCTCAGCTGGCATGAAGGCATGCAGAGCTATCTCGTCTCGCGCTACGAGGACGTCTCGAGGGCCTTCAAAGAAGCCGTCTACACCACGGACAACTACGGCTGGCAGCTCGAACCGGCGCACGGCCGCACGATCCTGCAGATGAGTGGCCGCGAGCACTCGATCCGGCGGGCGCTGGTGGCGCCCGCGTTCCGGGGCAACGAGCTCGACCAGAAGTTCCGGCCGGTCATCGAGCGCAACTCCCGCGAGCTCATCGACACCTTCCGCGCCCAGGGCTCGGTGGACCTCGTCGAGGACTACGCGCGCCATTTCCCGATCAATGTCATCGTTGACATGCTCGGTCTGGACCAGAGCGACCACGAGCGCTTCCAGGTCTGGTACACCGCGATCATCGGCTTCCTCAGCAACCTCAGCCAGGACCCCGAGGTCGCGGCGGCCGGTGTCCGCACCCGAGAGGAGCTGGCCGCGTACCTGATCCCGATCATCCAGGAACGCCGGGAGAACCCCGGCGACGACCTGCTTTCCGCGTTGTGCGCCGCCGAGGTCGACGGCACCACGATGAGCGACGAGGACATCAAGGCCTTCTGCAGCCTGCTGCTGGCCGCGGGCGGCGAGACCACCGACAAGGCCATCGGGAGCCTGTTCAAGAACCTGCTCGAGCACCCCGAGCAGCTGGCCGCGGTCCGCGCCGACCGGAGTCTCGTCCCGAAGGCCTTCGCGGAGACGCTGCGGTACACGCCCCCGGTGCACATGATCATGCGCCAGCCCGCCGAGGACATCGAGATCGCCGGGCGCACCGTGCCCGCGGGCAGCACGGTGACCTGCCTGATCGGCGCCGCGAACCGCGACCCGCGCCGGTTCGCCCACGCGGACTCGTTCGACATCTTCCGCGACGACCTGCCGACGGACACGGCGTTCTCCGCCGCGGCCAACCACCTGTCCTTCGCGCTGGGCAGGCATTTCTGCGTCGGCGCGCTGCTGGCCAAGACGGAGATCGAGGTCGGCGTCAACCAGCTGCTCGACGCGATGCCCGATCTCCGGCTCGAGGACGGCTTCACGCCGACCGAGAAGGGGGTGTTCACCCGGGGTCCGGCTTCGCTGCCGGTCCGGTTCACCCCCTCCTAGCTCACCAGATCCCTGGTGCGGCGGCCGTCCCCGGCTGCGCGGAGACGTAGGTCGGGGTGAAGGTGACGGGCAGGCTTTCCAGCCCGCGCATCCACACCGACGGCCTCCACACCAGGGACTCCGCGGGCACCGCGAGGGCCAGGTCCGGCAGCCGGTCGAGCAGCACCTCGACGGTGGTCCTGGCGATGACGTCAGCGACCTCGGGCGCGGGATACGGGCAGCCGTGTTCGCCGTGGCCGAACGACATGTGCGCATGGTTGCCCTGTGCGCCCGCGGACAGGTCCGGCCGCACGTGCGGGTCGGCGTTGGCGGCGGCCAGGCCGAGCACGAGCAGGTCACCGCCGCGGAGCCGGTTGCCCGAGAGCTGGGTGTCGCGGGTGGCGAAGCGGCCGATGAAGTTCTGCGTCGGCGTGTCGTGCCAGAGCACCTCGTTGAGGGCCTGCCCGACACTGCCCCGCCCGCCCGAAAGCGTCATCGCGAACCGGCTGTCGGTCAGCATCAGCCGGATGGTGTTGCCGATCCAGTTCGCCGTCGGCTGCTGCGCCGCGGCCGTCACCACCAGCAGGTCCTGGACGATCTCGTCGTCGGTGAGGTTCGCCTGGTGGCGCATCATGTGCGTCGGCACGTCGGCGCCGGGAAGCTCACGCTTGAGCGCCAGCAGCCTGCCCATCGCCTCCTGCACGCGCAGGTACGCGGGGATCGCGTCGGGGCCGACGTCCAGCGAGATCGCGACGTCGCGGACCAGCGCGGGGGTCGCCGCCTCCGGCATGCCGTACATCTTGGCGACCGCGAGCAGCGGGACCTGCATGGCGAACTGGGCGACCAGGTCGGCCTGGCCGCTGCCGACGAAACCGTCGATCAGCCGGTCCGCGATGCGCTCGCAGTGCGCGCGGAGGTCGAACTGGTCCACCGCGGACAGCGCGTCGCCGATGGCCCCGGCGCGGCGCCGGTGCTCGTTACCCTCGGTGAACATCACCGAGGGGTTGTGCATGACGTAGGGCAGCAGCGGCCAGTCGCCGGGGACGTTGTCCCACTGGTTCCAGCGGCGGGTGTCGCGCGCGAACAGCTGCGAATCACTGCTCACCTGGTGGATCTCGCGGTAGCCGGTGACCAGCCAGGCCGGGATGTCGCCGTCGAGCAGAACCGGGGCCACGCCCCCGAACTGCTGCCGGAGCTGCGAGTACAGCGCGGCGGGGTCGGTCAGGAACTGCGCGCCGTACAACCGGACTCTGTCCGAAGTGGACGACGAGTCCGCCGGGGCGGCGGGGCGCTGGAAATCGGTCACGACTGGGTCTCCCGGGCGGTGGACAGGGCGTAGAGGTGGTCGACGAGGGCGATCAGGACCTGCTTGGACGAATCGCGGTGGCGGGCGTCGCAGTCGATCAGCGGCACGTCCTCGGACAGCGTCAGCGCGCTGCGGACCTCGCTCAGATCGTGGTTCGGCGGGCCGAAGTTGTTGCGCGCCACGATGAACGGCGTCCCGTGGTGCTCCAGCCGGTCGATGGCGTACCAGGAATCCGCCAGCCGCCGGGTGTCCACCAGCACCACCGCGCCGAGCGTGCCGGAGAACAGCCTGTCCCAGAGGAACCAGAACCGCTCCTGCCCCGGCGCGCCGAACAGGTACAGCACCATGCGCTCGTCGAGGCTGATGCGGCCGAAGTCGAACGCGACCGTGGTGGTGGTCTTCCCCTGCACCCCGCTGGTGCTGTCGACGCCGACCCCCGCCTGCGTCATCGTCTCCTCGGTGCTCAGCGGCCGGATCTCGCTGACCGAACGGACCATGGTCGTCTTGCCCACCCCGAAGCCGCCGACGATGACGATCTTCAGACCGTCGGTCGCGGTGGAGAGCAGGGGGGTGCGAGCGGTTCGTTCAGAGATTGCGGAGTCCAACGAGCACCTTCTTCAGGAAATCGGAGTCGGGGATTTGCGCGCTGGTACCGGCCGAGGACGGATGGCGGGCCGACACCCTGCCGGTGTCGAGCAGGTCCGCGATCAGGATCTTGACCACGCTCACCGGCAGGCTCAGCTCCGAGGAGATCTCCACGACGGCGGTGGGCCTGCCGGCGATCCGCAGGATCTTCACGTGCTCGGACTGCATGCCCGCGGCGGGGTCGGACTCACTGACGATCAGCGTGACCAGGTCCAGGTCGATCTCGGCCGTCCGGCTGCGTCCGCCGGTGAGGGTGTAGAGCCGATCCGGATCCTCGTCCTCGAGCGCCGACCGCGCCGTCATGCGCCCAGGCCGCCGGACGGGGCGTATCGCGGTGGGGCGGTGAGGAACGCGCCGATCTGCTCGACCAGCTCGTCCATGTTGTGCCCGATGAGGCCGACGTCGGCGTCCTCGGCGGCGATCACCGCGAGGTGCGAGCCGATCCCGGCCTCGACGATGAACAGGATCCCGCCGTGGAACTCGGTCATGGAGTTGCGCACCCCGCCGGTCCCGTCACCGAACTCGACCGACGCCCCGTGCGACAGCGCCTGCACGCCGGCGGCGATCGCGGCGAGCTGGTCGGCCCTGTCCACGTTCAGTCTCGCGGTGTGGCACAGCTTGAGGCCGTCCTTCGACAGCACCAGCGCGTGCAGCGCTCCCGGGGTGTTTCCGATGAGGTTTTCCAGCAGCCATTCGAGGCTCGGGTTCGTCGCGTTCATCGAGAATCCGGGGGCCGCCGTTTCCGGCACCTGGTGCCGGGGACGCCCCCTCACTCCAATCTGGGTATTCCGGTTCGGCAGCGGTACAGCTGAAGCTGGATTCACGTCAGTCGTCGTCCTCCGCGTCGACCGGGGCAGAGTGCCTGGCCGGGTCTGTGTCGGGCTTGCGTCGCTGCTGGAAGGCGCCGAAGCGCGAGCCGGTGTCCACATGGGAGCGGGTGGGCCGCGGCACCGGCGACGGCGCCGGGCGCGAGGCTGCGGTCAGGGTCTGGCCACGGGGCCGCCTCGGCAGATCGGTGGGCTCGGTCAAGATCGTCGGCTGCTCCGAGTAGGCGGTGCCGGTTTCGAGCCGTCCCGCGATGACGGCGACGGGCTCGCGCTCCGGCTCCGGGAACGGCTCTGGCCGCGGCTGGGTGATGAGCTGGTTCGGGATCCGCAGGACCACACCGATCCCGCCGCGCGAGGACGGCCGGAAGAACACGTGCAGCTGGTGCTTGCGGGCCAGGCAGCCGACGACGGCGAGGCCGAGCCGGGTGCCCGAAAGCATCGTCATGTCGAGCGGCTGCCCCAGCGAGACGGCCATCTCGGCGCGGGCCAGCGCGGGCGGTTTCATGCCGAGGCCGCCGTCTTCGATGGTGATCACCGCGCCGTTGTGCAGGTCCTCGACGTAGACGTGGACCTCTTCCGACGGCGCCGAGAACTTCGTCGCGTTGTCCATCAGCTCGGCCAGCGTGTGCATGACGTCCTCGGCCGCGTAACCGGCGACCGCCGCACCGCTGGTGGAGTGGACGCGGACGCGCTGGTAGGCGCCGATGCGGCCCATGGCGCCGCGCAGGATGCTCTCCATCCGGATCGGCTTCGTCCAGCGACGGCCGGAGCGGGCGCCGGTGAGCACCGCGATGCTGTCGGCGAGCCTGCCGGTCTGCGCCGTGCTGTGGTCGATGTTCAGCAGGTCTCCGAGCAGCTCGTCGGAGCAGCGGTTCTCCATCTCGCGCAAGGCGGCGAGAGTGCTGGTGGAAAGCGCTTGCACGCGGCCGGCGGCGTTCGCGCAGGCGGCCGTCGAGGCGGCCCGGCGCCGCTCACCGACGGCGATCTCATCGACGAGCACCCGCAGGATGCGGCGGTGGGTGTCCTCGGCGGGACGCGGCATCTCGGCGAAGACGGTGTCCGCCGTGGCGCCGCCGCGGAGCATCTTGACCGCGGTGGGCAACGTCTGGTCGATCAGCCGGGACAGCTCATTGCTGGCCGCGCCGACCCGCTCACGGGCGTCGCTCACCTCATTGCGGGCCTGGCGCACCTTGTCCTCGGCGCGGGCCACCTCATCCGAGCGCAGCACCGCGACGAACACGGCCGCGCACAACAGGATCCAGGTGATCACGCCCGCGATGGCGACAAACGTCTGCTCACTGCTGGGCATCGACAGGGTCACCCACACCCAGAGAGCACCGACGACGACCGCGGTGACGAGCACCGCGAGCACCGCCCGGCCGACCGGCCGGCGCTCTTCCCGAAGACGTGCGGGTTGTTGTTCCGACATAGATCAAGTTCCTCGCGTCCGGTAGGTGGCAGAACAGTACCCGGGTGGGGCGATGAGATTCGACGCGCGCTCATGGTGGACCAAAACCGCTGTTCAGCAAGGTTTCCCAGCGTCGTTCCTGATTCGCTCCGCAGATCTCGGTGACGCGAAGGGAGATCATAAACCCTCAGCGCGACCGGTGGCGAGCACTCTCCGCGAACTCACAGGATCCGATCGCGGACCGGGAGACCCGTTCTCACTCAGCGAACACGCCGGGCCGGACGTCGAGATCGGGATGGCCGCTCCGACCATCAACCGAGCGGCGCCGCCGCGAACGTGAGGAGCGGAGCGTGAAGTATCTGCTGCTGATCTACCGCGACCCGGCGAGCCTGGGTGTGCGAGGGCTGCTCGAAGAGCTCGCCGGGTCCGGGGAACTGGTCGCCGGTGCGGCACTGGCCGATCCGGTGAACACGAGGACGTTCTCTGGCCGCGGCGGGGTCCCGGCGACGACGGACAGGCCGTACGCCGAAGCCGGGGCGCAGCTGACCGGCTACCTCGTGGTCGACTGCGAGGACATCGACCGGGCGAGCGAGATCGCGGCGGGAGTGCCCGGCACGCGGTTCACCACGGTGGAAGTACGGCCGATCATGGACCTGTCCGGACAGGAGATGTGAGCAAGCAAGCTCAGGGCTGCGGCGGCTGGTACTGGTTCTGCTGCGGCGGGTACTGCTGCTGCGGGTACTGCTGCTGCGGGTGCGGGTGCGCGTACTGCTGGGCCGGGTGCTGCTGCTGGGCCGGGTGCTGCGCGATCTGCTGCTGTGCCTGCCCCTGCTGCGGAGCCTGGTCCTGCGGGGCGGTCTCCGGCGGGATCAGCGGGAGCGCCTGCTCCTTCGTCAACCTGTTCGTGCTCCCGCAGAACGTGCACTGCGTGGAGTACTTGATGTTGATCGGGAACAGCGGGATGAAGAAGAGGGTGAACTTGGTGACCGCCTTGCGCAGCGCGTGGGCGGCCGGGTTCCCGCACTGTCCGCAGACGAAGGTGACCATCGCCAGCATGAAGATCTTGGTCCGGTAGCCCCAGACGAGCATGGCCCACTCCTTGCGTCGGGTAATCGGCACACAGCCTCGCACGAGCACGGCGGCCGACGGAGGCGTTTCCCGAAATGTCCGGTACCGAACGGTCCACAAGGGACGGATAGTGACGGCGTCGTCACGCTGTTCCGGGGCAGGAGTAAGGAGTGCACCGTGCAGGCCGCGCACACAGGTGATCAGGTCGTAGGGCTCCGCCGGGGACCCGCGAGTAACCGTCCCGCCCGGCGAGGCGGCGTTCCCGGTTCATCGTCCGGTTGGCCACCACCGGCGACAGCTCCAGCACGTCGTCCCCCACCAGTTCCCGCTCACCAGGGACACTGCCCAGCGTAGTCGTCCTGACGTAAGATCCACTGGTCTTTCCGTATACCGCAAAGGAGTTCGCGCCGATGTCGACCGATGCCCTACTCGGGGTCTGGCACCTCGTCTCGTTCGTCCGGCTCGACGCGAACGGCGACGTGGCGGCGTCACCGAAGGGCAGCGATCCCCAGGGCATGCTCGTCTACTGCGCCGACGGGCACATGTCGGTGCACCTGATGAACAGCGGCCGTACGCCGTTCGGCGGCGTCGCGCAGGAGGAGGGCACCGCCGCGGAGAAGGTCGAGGCGCTGGACACCTACCAGGGCTACGCGGGCACCTTCGAGCTGTCCAAGGGCCGGGTGACCCACCACGTCACGCTCAGTTCGTTCCCCAACTGGGTCGGCCGGTCCATCTGGCGCGACGCGGAACTGGACGGCGACACGCTCACGCTCACCGCCCGCTACCAGGGAAGCACGGGCGACGCCCAGCGGTCGGTGCTGGTCTGGCGCCGGGGTCCAAAGGTCACCTGAAGGCCACTGTCTCTGACCAGGCCCGTCGCCTCGTCGGCGACGGGCCTGACAGCGTCTAACGCCGTGAAGGCGGCCTTCACGGCACGGCTCTCGCGCCGGGCTCTCCGGCCGACACCCGATCCGGCGAACCGGCAGGAGTACCGCACCGGCGGTCAGCGGCTAAGGTATGGGTGCTGCCCGCCGCTAATACCTCCCCCCTCGTTAGTGGCGGGCAGCCCTCAAGCCCGCTCGCCCCGCCACGGCAGGGGCGGCGTGAGCGCTTCGCCACCCCGGATATGGTCCTTCGGCCAGGCAATTCCCGAGCGAAGGACCCGACTGTGCCGATGACCGTGCTGCGCTGGCGCCACCTCGAGCCGGTCGGATGGCGCAACGGCGCGGGCATCACCCGGGAGGTCGCCGCCTCCCCCGCCCTCCCCGCGTTCGACTGGCGCGTGAGCATCGCCGACGTCGACTCCGGCGGGCCGTTCTCGGTGTTTCCCGGGGTCCAGCGCACGATCACCGGGATCGAGGGCGAGGGCATGCTGCTGACCCTCGACGGCGCCGAGCACGAGGTGCGCCGGGCGGTGCCCTTCACCTTTTCCGGGGACGCCACCGTCACCTGCCGCCTGGTCTCCGGGCCGACGCGCAACCTCAACGTCATGACCCGGCGGCACCGCGCCACGGCCACGGTCACCGTCACCCAGCCGCGCGATGTCACGGTCACGCACGGCGAAACGGTGCTCGTCGTCGCGCTCTCCGAAGGGCTGACGATCGTCGCCGGGGACTCGCCACCGCACTGCCTGGAGCACCGCGATTCGGCGCTGCTGACCGAACCCGGAACCATTACCGCGCTGGACGGCGCACTGGCCGTCGTCCGCATCGAGACCTTCCCGGTAGGGGTCCCCTGACGGATGTCGCTTCACTACATGTCGCGAAGACGCACCATCACGGCCCTCGCTTGCCTGCTCCTGCCCACCACGACTGACTGGGCAGCCACGTCACTCGGCGGCTGACACTTCCGGTGGATTCGGACGGCGGCAGCCCCGAGGTCCTCGATCCCGCGACGCTCAAAACCGCCGTACCTCAGCCGGTCCGCCGACGGAAGCCTCGAATTCTGGGCGCCTACGGACGGCGTGGTCTGGTCAAGACGTGCGCTTCCAGGCGGGCGACGGCGCGGCACTCCCTGACAGATGTCATGACGAGGTTCGCGGTTTCGGCATCCTCCCCGCCCTGCCAGGAGCAGGAAGCTGAACGCGGCCAGGAAAACGAACGCCGCACCAAGGGGTACCGATCATGACCCAGACCATCGCCGCACCCAAGACCGAAGCACCGCACAGCGGTCCGCTGGACGGGCTCAGGTCGCTGATCGTCGACGTCGGCGTGCCGGTGGGAACCTACTACCTGCTCAGCAAGGGTTTCGGCCTGAGCACGACGGCCTCGCTGGGCTGGGGCAGCGTCCTGCCGATGGCCCGCGTCGTCTGGGGACTGGCGAAACAGCGCCGGGTGAACAGCTTCTCCGCGCTGATCCTCGCCTCGAACGTGGTCGCCCTGCTGCTCGGCCTTCTCGTCGGCGACCCGCGGCTGATGCTGGCGAAGGACAGCGGCGTGAGCGGCCTGATCGCGATCACCGTGCTGGCCACGGCGTTCTTCGGGCGGCCGATGATGACCGCCGGGCTGAAGCCGTGGGTCACCAAGGGCAACGCGGCCAAGAGCGCGGCGTGGGACCGGCTCGCCGCGAACTCCGCCGCGTTCCGCAGGCACGAGCGGCTGTTCTCGGTGATCTGGGGAGTCTCGCTGCTGACCGAATGCGTGGCCAGGGTGATCGGCGCGTACACCCTGCCGATCGACACGATGGCCTGGCTGGGCACGGCCGTCCTGCTCACCGCGATGGCCGTCGCCATCGTCGTCAGCGGTGGCCTGGCGGTGGACCCGATGGAGAAGCTGGTCGCCGCCGAACAGCTCGCTTGAACGGTCAGCACCAAGCCAGGCAGCCTGCCCCCTCGGCGAAGGCCGCGGCCGGTGCGCCGCCGCGTCAAGCAATCCCACGGCCGCAAGGGCCAGAAGATCGTCCAGAGTCAGATATTCGACGGTCACCGCGCCAGGCGATCGAGCAACGAGGCGTAGCGCAGGCGGCCCTCGTCCGACAGGGCTCGAACCCGATCGTCACGCACAGACCGCGCGGCGGCGTCGGAGATCGCCCGCACAACGGCCTCCCGCTTACGCGCGTTCCTGCACCTCAATGTTCAACCTCAATGTTCAACCTCAACGTCATCGCCATGAAGCAACTAGACGTTGAACCTGAACTCGACCACGTCGCCGTCGGCCATGATGTAGTCCTTGCCTTCGATGCGGGCCTTGCCCGCGGAACGCGCGGCGGCGATCGAGCCCGCCTCGACCAGGTCCTCGAAGCCGACGATCTCGGCCTTGATGAAGCCACGCTCGAAGTCCGTGTGGATGACGCCCGCGGCCTGCGGGGCGGTCGCGCCCGCGGGGATCGTCCAGGCGCGCGCTTCCTTCGGGCCCGCCGTCAGGTAGGTCTGCAAGCCGAGGGTGTGGAACCCGGCGCGCGCGAGGGCGTGCAGGCCCGGCTCGGCCTGGCCGACCGACTCGAGCAACTCGCGGACGGACTCTTCGTCGTCGAGCTCCAGGAGCTCCTGCTCGACCTTCGCGTCAAGGAACACCGCGTCGGCGGGGGCGACCATCTTGGTCAGCTCCTCGCGACGCGCGTCGTCCGTCAGGACGCCTTCGTCGGCGTTGAAGACGTACAGGAAGGGCTTCGACGTGAGCAGGCTGTGCTCGCGAAGCAGCTCCAGGTCGACGTCCTTCTGCGCCGAGAAGAGTGTGCGGCCGCCGTCGAGGATCTCCTTGGCCTTCTGCGCCGCTTCCAGCGCCGGCTTCGCGTCCTTCTTGGTGCGCGCTTCCTTTTCGAGCCGCCAGACGGCCTTTTCGAGCGTCTGGAGGTCGGCGAGGATCAGCTCGGTATTGATCGTCTCGATGTCGCTCATCGGGTCGATGCGGCCGTCGACGTGGATCACGTCGGGGTCGTCGAACACGCGGATGACCTGGCAGATCGCGTTGGCCTCGCGGATGTTGGCGAGGAACTTGTTGCCGAGGCCCGCGCCCTCCGACGCGCCCTTGACGATGCCCGCGATGTCCACGAACGAGACCACCGCCGGCACGAGCTTCGCCGAATCGAAGACCTCGGCGAGCTTGTTCAGCCGCGAATCGGGCAGCGGCACGACGCCGACGTTGGGCTCGATCGTCGCGAACGGGTAGTTCGCGGCGAGCACGTCGTTGCGCGTCAGCGCGTTGAAGAGGGTGGACTTGCCGACGTTGGGCAGGCCGACGATGCCGAGGGTGAGACTCACGGGCTGGCAGTCTACGTGGCCCCGCGCGGCGCCTTCCCGTGCCGGTCTCGAGCGCCAGGAACGTCGTGTCGGATTCCCGCCAGTCAGGGCTGCGACCTGGTGGCATCATCGACCACATGGCAACACTCGCCCCCGCGCCGCGGGCTCTCTGGCGCGACACCGAACAGTGCTACCGCGTGGTGACCGCCCGCGATCCGCGCTTCGACGGCCAGTTCATCATGGCGGTGCGGACCACCGGCATCTACTGCCGCCCGTCCTGCCCCGCGCTGACCCCCAAAGAGAAGAACGTCAGCTTCTACCCGACGTCGGCGGCCGCGCAGGCCAACGGCTACCGAGCCTGCCGGCGCTGCCTGCCCGACGCCGTCCCCGGCTCACCGGACTGGGACATCCGCGCCGACCTGGCCGCCAGGGCGATGCGCCTGATCGCGGACGGGACGGTCGAGCGTGACGGCGTCCCCGGGCTCGCCCGGCGGCTCGGCTATTCGGAGCGTCAGCTGGGCCGGGTGCTCACCACCGAGCTCGGCGCGGGGCCGCTCGCACTGGCCCGCGCGCACCGGGCGCACTCGGCGCGGCTGCTCATCGAGATGTCCGAGCTGCCGCTGACCGACGTGGCTTTCGCGGCCGGGTTCTCGAGCGTCAGGCAGTTCAACGAGACCATCCGCGAGGTGTTCGTGACGACGCCTTCGCAGCTTCGCGCGGCGAGCCTGCGCCGCGGGCGTCGAGAAGATCACGGGACGGGGACGCAGCTGTCCCTGCGCCTGCCGTACCGCCCGCCCTTCGACGCCGACGGCGTCTTCCGGTTCCTCGCCGACCGCGCGGTGCCGGGAGTCGAGCACGTGACCCGGGACGACTCCGGTGTGACCGGCTACGGCCGGACGCTGCGGCTGGCACACGGGTCCGGCTCGGCTTGGCTGAGCGCGCGGGCGGACCACGTCCGCTGCGAACTGCGGCTCACCGACCTGCGCGACCTCAGCAGCGCGGTCGCCAGGGTCCGCAGGCTGCTCGACCTCGACGCGGACCCCGAAGCCGTCGGCCGGGTGCTGGGGGCCGATCCGGACCTGGCGCCGCTGATCGCCGCGATACCGGGGATGCGGGTGCCGGGCGCGGTCGACGGGGACGAGCTGGTGCTGCGGGCGATGCTCGACCGGCACGTCTCGATCGCCGCGGCCAGGACGGCGGCGGGCTCGCTCGCGGCGGCCCTCGGGGACCGGCTCCCCCTCGGCGACGACACCGACCTGACCACGCTGTTCCCGACGTCGGCGCAGGTCGCGGCCGGTGGCGGAGAGATCCTGCGCGGCCCGCGCGAGCAGGTCGAGGCCGTCACGACGGTCGCCGCCGCGCTCGCGGACGGAGTCGTCGAGGTGCACGTCGGCCGCGATCCCGCGGAGCTGCGGGCCGAACTGCTGACGCTGCCGGGCATCGATCCGTGGACCGCGGACTACGTCCTGATGCGCGTGCTCGGCGCGCCCGACGTGGTGCTGACCGGCGACCTCGCGCTGCGGCGGGGCGCTGCCGCGCTGGGCATCGACGCACTGGACGAACGGGCACGGGCGTGGCGCCCGTGGTCCTCCTACGCCGGTATGTACCTGTGGCACGCGAGTGCCTGAAATGCTTTTCTACCAAGGAGATTTGTCGTGAGTATCGGTTATTGGTCTACTTTGGACACTGCTATCGGCCCGTTCACGGCGGTGGTCGCGGGCGACGGCGCGGTGCTGGCCTCCGGCTGGACGGGCGAGGTCGGCGAGCTGACCCCGCTGATCTCGCCTTCGCTGCTGCCCGGCGAGGTGAAGCACCGGCGTGACCTCGGCCCGGTGACCACGGCGATCCGCGAGTACCACGCTGGTGAGCTCGACGCTGTCGACGAGATCGAGGTCCGCCAGCGTTCCGGCGAGTTCCGCGAGCGGGCCTGGGACGTCCTGCGCACGGTGCCGGCGGGCAAGCCGGTCAGTTACGCGGGATACGCCGAGCTGGCTGGCAACCCGGCGGCGGTGCGGGCGGCGGCCTCGGCCTGCGCGCGCAACGCGGCGGCGTTGTTCGTGCCGTGCCACCGGGTGGTGCGCACGGGCGGCGCGCTGGGCAACTTCCGGTGGGGCGTCAACGCCAAGCGCTGGCTGCTGGACCACGAAACCCCGCGCGCCTGACCCTCCCCCCAGCGTTGTGAACGGACCGTTTATGGCAGTTTTCGCCATAACCGGTCCGTTCATGGCGTGGGCGAGCTAGCCGGACCGGACTTCGAGTTTTGAGCCGGTGCGGGACTTGCGGACGCGGAGCCGGGTCGGGATGCGCTGGCGCAGCTCCTCGACGTGCGAGACGAGGCCGACGACCCGGCCGCCGGCGCGGAGTTCGTCGAGGATGTTCATCACGATGTCGAGGGTTTCCGCGTCGAGCGTGCCGAAACCCTCGTCGACGAACAGGGTGTCGAGCAGCGCGCCGCCGGTCTCGGCGGCCACCACGTCGGCGAGGCCCAGCGCCAGCGCGAGTGACGCCAGGAACGACTCGCCGCCGGACAACGTCTTCGCCGGGCGGACCGTGCCCGAGTAGTCGTCGAGCACGTCGAGGCCGAGGCCGCCGCGGGTGCCGCGCGCTCCGGCCGCGTCGGAGTGCACGAACGAGTAGCGCCCCTGGCTCATCGCGCGCAGCCTGGCCGTGGCCGCCAAGGCGACCTCCTCCAGCCTGGCGGCGAGAACGTACGAACGCAGCGACATCTTCCGCGCGTTCTGCCCGCGGCCGTTGACGACCTCGGACAACGCCTTGAGCTCAGCGAAGCGCTCTTCGACCGGCGCGAGTTCGCTCAGCGCGGCGCTCATCCGCTCCGACAGGCCGGTCAGGTCGGCTTCCTGGGTCGCCGCCGCCTTGAGCGTGACCAGCGCGGACTCCGCCTCGACCCGGGCGGTCTGCGCGAGATCCGCTGCCGAACCCACATCGACGAAATCGTCAGGTGAGATTCCGGCGAGCTCCGGCTCTGTCAACGTCTGGCGCGCGCTGTCTTCCATGGCCCTTGTGTCGGACAGGCTCTTCTCGAGCTTCTCGATCAGCTCCTCGGACCTCGCCGCGGCGCGGACGTCGGCGACCGAAGCGAAACCCTTGCTCTCCAAAGCGACTTCGACCGTCGTGCGCTGCTCGGCCAGCCGCTCGCGCGCACCGGCCACAGCCGTGCGCGCGTCGGCGAGCGCCTCCAGCGCGGCCACCAGCGACAGCAGGTGACGCCGCCGGGCGCCGACGTCCGGATGCTCTCCCCTGGCCGCGACGAGTCGCCGCTCGCGCTCCCCGATGCGCTCGGCCAGCACCCGGAGCCCGGTCTCCGCCTCGGTGACGGCCTGTTCAGCCGCGCGGCGCCGCTCGGTGAGCAGCCCGGCATCCCGTTCCAGCGTGACGACCTGGGCTTCCAGCCGCACCTTCTGCCCGGCCAGTTCCCGCAAGGAGCTCGCGAACTCCCGCGCCTGCGCCAGCTCGGCCACCAGCTTGTCCCGCGTGCGTTCCCCGAGCCGGGCCTGCAGTTCGGCCAGCCGTGTCCTGGCGTCGTTCAACGCCGTTTCGGCGCGCTGGCGCCCCTTCTCCGCTTGCTGCTCGGCCTTTTCCGCAGCCCGCTCCTCGGCCGGATCGACCAGGCCGCCGACATGAGCAGCGGGTTCCGGGTGTTCAGCCGAACCGCAGACTGGGCACGCCTCCCCTGCCTCGAGCCCCGCGGCGAGCTCGGCGGCCATTCCTTCGAGCCTGCGCTCACGCAGGTCGAGACGACACTGCCGGGCCTGCTGGTGGACGTCGACGGCTTGCCGCACAACGGTTTCCGCCCGCTCGGCGGCTCCACCCGCCATGGGCAGCTGCTCGGCGTCCCGCAACGCGGACGTCAGCTCCTCATCTCGCGCACGGACTCCGTCGAGCTTCGCTTCGGACGCCGCGGCCACCACCGCGCGAGCCCTGAGCTCGGAGACCTTCGCAGGCGCCGAGTCGAGCTTCGCGATGAGCTCTTCGACCTGCTTCGCGCTCTGTGACGCCGACAGCCGCAGCTGACCGTGCCGCTTGTGGTCGCGCTCCTGCTGCTCCGCCTCGACGACGAGCTCCGCCAGCGCTCCGGCCTCTTCGCGCACGGAGCCAGCCTTGGCCCGCAGCTCAGCGACCGGCGCGTCGGCGCCTTCGTGACCCAGCTTCACCAGCTCGCGAGCACTACGCGTCTCCACCAGCTCGACTTCGGTGAATTCGCGTTTCCGTTTGTCCAGCAGGTCGACGTCCACGACGATCCCGGTGGCCCGGTGCGCGGCCGCGACCTCCTCGGCCTGCTCGGCGCGTTCCCCGGCTCGCTCGGCGATCACGGTCAGCCGGGTGTGCGCGTTCCGCACCCGCCGGACGCGCTCGGCCGACGCCTGCTGCTCGTGCCAAGCCGTCTCGGCGACCTTGGCCGCCGCTTTCGACGTCTCTTCGTTCTGCTGGGCCCGTACGACGCGTTCGGTGGCCGCCCGCAGCACCGAAGCGACCCACTCGGCCTGGCTTTCCTCTGGCGCATCCTCGCGTGCCACCTGGCCGTACCGGGCGACCAGCTCGCGGACGGCCTGCTGGCGCTTGTCCAGCTCGCGGCCACGCTCGGTGCGAAGGTTCGAGAACCAGCTCTCGACGTCGGAGAACCGCTCGGTGCCGAAGAGCCGCTCCAGCAGTTCCTCACGTTCGGTGGTGTTCGCGCGCAGGAACCGCGCGAACTCGCCCTGCGGCAGCAGCACGACCTGGAAGAACTGGGGTGCCGTCATGCCGAGCAGCCGCTCGACGGTGCGCGCGACCTCGTCGATCCGGGTGACACCCTCGGGGACATGGCCGTGCGGAACCGTGCCGATCCAGGTGAGCGAGGCCTTCGCCTGCTGGGTGGTCGTGCCCTCACCACGTCGTTTGGGCCGCTGGTACTCCGGGCCGCGGACGATGCGCAGCCGCTGGCCCTGCACCGTCAGCTCCAACACGACCTCGGTCCGCTCGTCCGGCTCGGCGAGGTCGCAGCGCAGCCGTTTGACCTCGCCACGCGCGCCGGGGACTTGGCCGAACAGCGCGAACGCGATCGCGTCGAGCAGTGTGGTCTTGCCCGCGCCGGTGTCCCCGTGCAGCAGGAAGAGCCCGTCGGCGCCCAGTAAGTCGAAATCGACCACCTCGCGGCCTGCATACGGGCCGAAAGCAGCCACTTCGAGCAGGTGCAGCCTCATCGGTCGACCCCGATGCCCGCGGCGCTCAGCGCGTCCAGGATCAGCCGCTCCTCACGCTCGTTGGGCGGCGCGCCCCGGCAATCGCCCAGGAAATTCCGGGCGATCTCGATGTCGGGGCGGCCTTTGACGGCTTCGGCGTACTTCAGCGCGGAGCCCGCGTCACCGCCCGCGGGCTGCCACTCCAGGTGGACCGCGTACGGAAACCGCTCGCGAAGCTTGCGCATGGCGTCGACCGGGCGCACCCGGTCGGTCACCGTGACCGACAGGTAGTACTCGATCCACTCGGCGAATTCGGGCTCGGACAGGAGGTCCGCCAGCTCACCGCGCAGATGACCGAGTCTGCGCGGCACCGGAAGCTCGTGCCTTCGGACCTCGGCGAGCCCGCCGGCGTCGAGGTCGACCAGCCAGGCGGACTTGCGCTGCTTGCTCTCGGAGAACGAGTAGGCCAGCGGGCTGCCTGAGTAGCGAAGGTGCTCAGCAAGCGTTTGCGGGCCGTGCAAATGCCCCAAGGCCACGTAGTCGACGCCGTCGAAAACCGCTCCCGGCACCTGCTCGACGCCACCGACCGCGATCGGCCGCTCCGACTCGCTGGGCGCGCCCCCGGTGACGAACGCGTGCGCGAGCACGACCGAGCGCGTGCCTTCAGGCCGCGTCTCGAGGTCGGCTCGGACGCGGCGCATGGCCTCGGTGAGCACGCCGGTGTGCCCCCGGGCGCCGAGCACACCCAGCGCGTGGCGGGCGGGCTCGGGTTCGAGGTACGGAATGCCATAGCAGGCCACCGGGCCGTGCTCGTCGGCCAGCAGGACGGGCTCGGCGAGGCCCGCAATGGTCGAGCGCAGGTGCAGTCCACCGGCGGCGGCGAACTCGGCGAACGCGCCCAGCCGCGGCGCGGAGTCGTGGTTGCCGGGGGTGATCACCAGCTGGGCACCGGCCTGGCGAATCCGGCTCAACGCGCTGGTGGCCACCCGCACGGCCTCGGCCGAGGGCACCGCGCGGTCGTAGATGTCCCCCGCCACCAGGACGGCGTCGATCGCCTCGGCGGCCACGAGGTCCGCGAGGTGCCCGAGCACGGCTTCCTGCTCGGCGAGCAGATCGGCGCCGTGGAAGGTGCGGCCGATGTGCCAGTCGGAGGTGTGGAGGAATCTCACGTGGCCCACGGTATGGCCGGACACCGGCGAGATGGTGGAGGCGCGCCGCTGCGTCACTCGAACGTGTGTTCGACATCGTAGCGGTTCTCCCGGGTAAGCGCCAGCCTCGCGAGTGCTGCCACCTGCGGATTCGGAGCGTGACCGGACATCTTGAGGACCTCGGATGACGCCGACCTCGGCAGCGCGCGAAAAGTCCTCTCGCGGCAAGGCCCGCGGGGCCGGTGCGACACGCCGTGGCGGAACCGGCGAAGTCGCTGGTCATGTACGCAGCGCGACGAGGCGATCCGTTTTTGTCGGTGCCTTCCGCCATGATGGCTCCCGAGACTTCGACCAGGAAGGAGAAGGCCTGTGGGGACGGTGGTCACCACCGCCGCGATCGTGCTCGCGCTGCTGCTGCTCATCGCGGCGGCGGTGCTGTGGCGGCTGTACAACGACGGCATGCGCCGGGCGGACGTGGCCGTCAAGCAGGTCGCCACCGAACGGGCCAGGGTGGACGAGCAGCAGCTGGCGCTGCGCCGGTACGAGGTCGCGTTCGCGTCGATCAGCGGCCGCGGCGAGCTGGGTGAGCAGGTGCTCGTCGAGACGGCACGCGCGCTCGGACTGCGCGAGGAGCTGCATTTCACCCTGCAGACCGACCTCGCGGGCGGTGGCGCCGCGAAGCCCGACATGGTGCTGCGGGTCGGCGGCGGCCGGACCGTCCCGGTGGACGCCAAGGCCAGCATGGCCTGCTGGGCCGAGGCGGTCGAGACGAACAACCCGGACGAGCGGCTGGACGCGCTGCGCGTGCACGTGCGACATCTGCGGTCCCGGGCCGCGGAGCTGGCGGGCAAGGGCTACCAGCGCTGGGCCGACGCCATCTACGGCACGATCATGTTCGTGCCCTCGGACGCGGCCGTGGTCGCCGCGCTGGACACCGACCCCGAGCTGCTGCGCTGGCTGATCGACAGGCGGGTGTTCATCTGCGGGCCGACGGGGTTCGCGGTGCTGGCGTCGGCGGCACTGTTCGCGGCGAGCGACCGCGCGCTGGTCCACGACGTCGAGCAGGTGCGCAGCGGGGCCGCCGCGGCGCATCGGGCGGCAGGCAACGCGGTGGACGCGCTGAACCTGTCCAGCACCCACCTGCAGCGGTTCGTCTCCGCACGCCGCCGCGAGCTGGAGGCGCTGGAAACTTTTCGCGGGACGGTGGCACCGCTCACCGACGCGGCGGCCAGCCCGGCGCCCGTCCCGGCCATCCGCAAGGGGGATGAGCTGGCAACGAGCTAGAAAGGCCGTCCGGGGGAGCTTTTTCGCAGGTCCGCGAAACGGTCATAACGCCCTGCACAGGCACCATCGGCAGGGCAACGGATGTCACGCCCTCGGGTGTCCCGGGCGCTCCGGGCGCGGAGTGGTAGCAAGATCTTTACAACCACGGGATACGGTGTTGTCTCGTGACCGCGATTCGCGATCGCCAGCGCGATCCAGATGCCGACGACGTCCCCGTACCTTGGGACGAGCGTCAGGTCATCGGCGCCAGGCGAGGATTGACCTGGTGGGCAGCAGTGCTGGTCGGCTTCGGCCTGGCCCTGCTGGGCGCCTTCGTCAACGAGATGCTGCAGACGGACCTGGGCCTGATCTTCCAGGGTTGCTACTTCGTGGGCGCGGTGGGCGCAGTCGCCACCGTGCAGCGAAGAGGGCTCTTCGGGCCGATGGTGCAACCACCGCTGGTGCTGGCCATCACCGTGCCCGTCACGATTCTGCTGACCACCGCCTCCACCCAGTCGGACATGCTGGCGCAGGTGGTCAGCGTGGGCAAACCCCTGATCAACGGCTTCCCGACCATGGCCATCACCACGGGTGCGACCCTGCTGCTCGGCCTTTTCCGGATCTACCGTGAGCGTGACCCGGACGCGCCGGTCAAGCTCAAGTCGGGCGCCAAGCCCGAACGCCGCAGGCCCGACGACGAGGCCAGGCCCGCCCGCCCGCGCGGCGAAGCAGGCCGTGGCCGTCCGGCGGGGAGCAACCGCACCGGCCAGACTCCACTGCCCGCGAGCAGCAGGACCGGCCAGACGCCCGTCCCGCCTGGCCGCCGCCGTGGCCAGGACGACACCGGCCAGCCGCCGCGCCGAGGACGTCCGGCGCCCGAAGACGCTCCGCGTCGCACCCGCGACCCCGGCACCCGCGGTACCCGCAAGCCGCCGCCGGACGGCACCCGGCAGCCCCGCGCCCCGCGCCCCCAGGATGGCGAGCCGCCTCGTCGCCGAGGCGAGCCCCGGGCCGACGGGACCCCCGGCGCACCCCGGCGTCGACCTCCCGGTGCCGACGACCCCGGCTCCGACGGACCCCGCCGCGCACCACGCCGCGGCGAGCCCCGCCGGGGCCGCCCATGGGACGACGAGCAGTAACCACCCCTCCCGGCCGACCACCAGCGGGAAACGTCGCGCAGGCCGGTGCGCTCCAGCCATTCAGACGTTGTGACGGGATCGGCTGGGCCAGACGAGCGAGCGCGACTCGGCGACGAGTTGCGGACGCGCTTTATCCGCACGCGCAACTACTGCTGGTCCCGGCGCGCGCCCTGAGGGGTCTGAAATCAGGCCGGTGCGGATCGCGCTCCCCGAGGTGGGACTCGGGGAGCGTGAGTGTGGAACTCGAGCCCCTGAATGTGGGACTCGCGGTGCGAGCGGGCGAGCGGTCAGTCGTTGCAGGACTTCGCGCGCTCCGCCTTGCGAAGCTCGTGGGGCAGCGCGAAGGCGATCTTCTCGTTGGCCGTGGTGACCTCGTCGACGTCGCCCCAGCCGCGCTCGGCGAGGTACGTCAGGACCTCCATGACCAGCAGATCCGGCACCGAAGCACCGCTGGTGACGCCGACCGTGGTGACGTCTTCGAGCCAGGTCTCGTCGATCTCGCGGGCGAAGTCGATCAGGTGCGACGCGCGGGCGCCCGCCTTCAGCGCCACCTCGACGAGTCGCTTCGAGTTCGACGAGTTCTGTGAGCCGACCACCAGCACCAGGTCGCATTCCGCGGCCATCGCCTTGACCGCGACCTGACGGTTCGTGGTGGCGTAACAGATGTCGTCGCTCGGCGGATCCGCCAGGCCGGGGAAGCGGCCCTTGAGCTGGTCGACGCGCTCCATCGTCTCGTCGACGCTCAACGTCGTCTGCGAGAGCCAGATGACCTTCGACGGGTCGCGGACGGAAACCTTGCCGACGTCCTCGGCGGTGTCCACCAACTGGACGTGGTCGGGCGCCTCGCCGGCGGTCCCCTCGACCTCTTCGTGGCCTTCGTGGCCGATCAGCAGGATGTCGTAGTCGTCGTTCGCGAACCGGTTGACCTCCTTGTGCACCTTCGTCACGAGGGGGCAGGTCGCGTCGATGGTGCGGAGGTCCCTGGCGGCGGCCTCGGCGTGGACCGCGGGCGAGACACCGTGCGCGGAGAACACCACGAGCGCGCCTTCGGGCACCTCGGAGGTCTCGTCCACGAAGATGACGCCACGGTCGCGCAAGGTCTCGACGACGTGCCGGTTGTGCACGATCTCCTTGCGGACGTACACCGGGGCGCCGTACAGCTCGAGAGCCTTTTCGACCGCGATCACCGCCCGATCGACGCCCGCGCAGTACCCGCGCGGTTTGGCGAGCAGGACGCGTTTTCCGGTGGTGGGCACGCCGGATCCAGTGATCGCCGTGGTGCCCGCGGGCTCGATTCCGGGACTCGCTGCACTCATGCCCCCAGCGTACGGGGCGGCCCCCAAGGCTCCAGAAGTCCCATTCAGGTGACCTGCGGACACACAATCGTGGTGTGCGTCGACTCACCGCAACATGTGCGCGGAGTCACGTCTCGGCGCACGACACACCCGTTCGGTTGGGCAGGATGGCCCAAGTACGGCAGACTAGACGGATGAAGCCTCTCCCGCTCCCCCTCCGGGTAGCCGCGGGCCTCGCCGTCATCACCGCCGAGCGGGTTCGTGAACTCCCCAAGCAGCTCACCGGGCTCCCCGTCACCGTGGTCAGCCAGGTGCTGCAGTTCTCCATGCGCGTGCAGCAGCACGTCACCGAGATCGCCATCAAGGGCGATGACGCCCTGTCCGGCCTTCGCCCGATCGAGGACACCCCCAGCTGGGCGACCTTCGACGAGGACCTCCCCGATCTGACGATCCCGGCCTCGATCACCCGGCTGCCGGTCCCGCCGCCCGACGCGGACGTGCCCGCTCCCCGCGCGGAGACCAACGGCCACAAACCCGCACTGCCGGACCTTGAGGACGAGCTTTCCGACCCGTGGGCCGACGAGGAGCGCGCGCTCGCCGAGGACCACGCCGACGGCGAGTTCGACAGCGCCGAGACGTCCGAAACCGGGGACGGCCCGGCCGGGCTGAGCGGCTACGACGAGCTCACCCTCCCCCAGTTGCGGGCCCGGTTGCGCCGGTTCTCCCTGGCACAACTGGAAGAGCTGCTGACCTACGAGCGGGCGAACGCGAACCGCGCCTCGTTCATCGGCATGCTCGCGCGGCGCATCGGCAACGTCGAGAAGGCCGGGCAGGACGAAGGCGACGGCGCGGACGGCCGGTGAGCACCGAATCCACCACCGCCGCGCCCGGCAGCAGCGCCGAAACCCCCTGGCCCGTCCGCACGGTCGCGCGCAAGATCGGCGACTGGGTCAACCGGCTGGGCACCGTCTGGGTCGAGGGCCAGGTCACCCAGATCTCGGCCAGGCCGGGCACGAGCACCGCGTTCCTGACGGTGCGCGACCCGTCGGCGGACGTGTCGATGTCGGTCACCTGCCCGATGCGGTTGCTGCGTGACGTCGAACCGCCGCTGCGCGAGGGCGCCAGCGTCGTGCTGCACGCGAAGCCGACGTTCTTCCTCGGCCGCGGCACGCTGAGCCTGCGCGCCAATGAGATCCGCGCGGTCGGCATCGGGGAACTGCTCGCCCGCATCGAGCGGCTGCGCAAGCTGCTGGCCGCCGAGGGCCTGTTCGCCCAGGAACGCAAGAAGCGGCTTCCCTTCCTGCCCAAGGGAATCGGGCTGATCACCGGCCGTGCTTCGGCCGCCGAACGCGACGTGCTGGTGAACGCGCAGGCCCGCTGGCCGCACGTGGCGTTCAAGGTCATCAACACCGCGGTGCAGGGCGCGCAGGCGGTGCCGCAGATCCTGCGCGCACTGTCCACTTTGGACAAAGACCCCGACATCGATGTCATCGTCATCGCGCGCGGCGGCGGCAGTGTCGAGGACCTGCTGCCGTTCTCGGACGAGGCGCTGTGCCGCGCGGTGTCGGCCGCACGGACCCCGGTGGTCAGCGCGATCGGCCACGAGCCGGACACCCCGCTGCTCGACCACGTCGCCGACCTGCGCTGTTCCACCCCGACGGACGCGAGCAAGCGGATCGTGCCGGATGTGCGCGAAGAGACCGAGCGCGTCCGCATGATGCGCGACCGCGGCCGCCGCGCGCTGCACGGCTGGGTCGACACCCAGACCAGGCTGCTCACCCAGCTGCGCAGCCGTCCGGTGCTCGCCGATCCGCTCGGCCCGATCCAGCGCCGCTTCGACGACGTCGAAAACCACCGCGAGCGCGGACGCCGGGCGATGCTCGGCCTGCTGGCCAAGGACCAGGCCGAACTAACGAGCGCGCGGGCGCGGCTGACCGCGCTGGGCCCGGCGGCGACGCTGGCGCGCGGTTACGCCGTCGTGCAGTTCACCGACGGCGAAGGCAACCTTCAGGTGCTGCGGTCCGTCTCCGAGATCGAGGACGGCGCGCTGCTGCGCGTCCGGGTCGTGGACGGCGCGCTGGGCGCGGTCGTGACCCTCGAGACCGGGGAGGGGAAGTAGCGGATGTACTCCAGGGCCGCCTTCATCCCGCTGACCGTGGACGCCGCCACCCGCCTGGACGCGACGCTCCTGCTCCGGCAGGCGATGGTGACCGACCGAGCGGCCACCGCCTGCTGGACGGCGCTGCTGGCAGGCTGCGGCTCGGCCGCGCGCTGGGGCCTCGGCTCCGAGCTGCGACGCCTTTCGGAGGCGACCTCGATGCAGGTCGGCACCCGCTGGTGGTTCGCCGAGGGCGCCGGGCACCGCCGCCGGGTGGCCGGGGCGCAGGAGCAGATCGAGGAAGCGATCGCGGACGGTGACGGGCAGGAGTTCGCCCTCGCCTTCGTGGGTTACGACCATGCCATGGCCAGCGCGGTAGTCTGCGCAGACACCGAGCGCCACCGCAGGCCCGTAGGAGATTACACAGCGTGACTAAGTCTGGAACCGACACCGCCGAGCTCGGCTACGAGCAGGCCCGAGACCGGCTCGTCGAGGTCGTCCGCGAGCTCGAAGCGGGCGGGCTGTCGCTGGAGCAGTCGCTCGCGCTCTGGGAAAAGGGCGAGGAGCTGGCGAAGCTCTGCGAGCGTCATCTCGAGGGAGCCAGGGAACGTATCGAAGCCGCGCTGGCTTCGGTGGAAGATGAGCCCGGCGACTCACAGTGACCTTCGCCATGCCGTCGTCCTCCTGAAGTCCTCCGGGTATCTGAGAGACTGAGCACCCGCCGATCCTGATCCGGAGGCAACCATGCCCAGCGAGTCCACCAGCGCGCCCCGACGCCGTGAAGCGCCCGACCGCAACCTCGCGATGGAGTTGGTGCGAGTCACCGAAGCCGCCGCGATGGCCGCCGGTCGCTGGGTGGGCCGCGGCGACAAGATCGGCGGTGACGGCGCCGCGGTCGACGCGATGCGCCAGCTCGTCGCCACCGTCTCGATGCGCGGGGTGGTGGTGATCGGCGAGGGCGAGAAGGACGAAGCGCCCATGCTGTTCAACGGCGAAGAGGTCGGCAACGGCGACGGGCCCGACTGCGACGTCGCCGTCGACCCGGTCGACGGGACGACCCTGATGGCCAAGGGCATGCCGAACGCGCTCGCCGTCCTCGCGGTGGCCGAGCGCGGGGCGATGTTCGACCCGTCCGCGGTGTTCTACATGGAGAAGCTGGCCGTCGGGCCCGAGGCCGCGGGCACCGTGGACATCTCGGCGCCGATCGCCGAGAACATCCGCCGCGTCGCGAAGGCCAAGGGCGGCAGCAAGAGCGACGTCACGGTCTGCGTCCTCGACCGGCCGCGGCACGACAAGATCGTCCAGGAGATCCGCGACGCGGGCGCCCGGATCCGGTTCATCTCCGACGGCGACGTCGCGGGCGCGATCGCCGCGGCGAGGCCGACCACCGGCGTCGACATGCTGATCGGCATCGGTGGCACGCCCGAGGGCATCATCGCCGCCGCCGCGATGAAGTGCCTCGGCGGCGAGCTGCAGGGCAAGCTCTGGCCGAAGGACGCCGCGGAGCGCGAGAAGGCGCTGGCCGCGGGCCACGACCTCGATCGCATCCTGCTGACGGACGACCTGGTGCAGGGCGACAACGTGTTCTTCTGCGCCACCGGCGTCACCGACGGCGACCTGCTGCGCGGCGTGCACTACCGCGCGGGCGGCGCGACCACGCAATCGATCGTCATGCGCTCGAAGTCCGGCACCGTGCGCATGATCGACGGTTACCACCGGCTGACGAAGCTGCGGGCGTACGCGTCGGTCGACTTCGACGGCAGTCTCGACGACGCACTCGACGACGTCGTCCCGCCGCTGCCGTGAAACGCCTGCTCGCGCTGACCTTCGCGATCGCTGCCGCGCTGGCGCTGGCGGTTCAGCCGGCGTCGGCGGGTCCCGCGATCATCGGCGGCCATGACGCCGACCAGCCGTATCCGTTCACGGTCTCGCTGCACACGGCTTCGGGCAAGCTGTTCTGCGCGGGTTCGCTGATCGCGCCGACCTGGGTGGTCACCGCCGGGCACTGCGTGCAGGGCAAGAGCGCGGCGGTGCTGAGCGTGCGGGTCGGCAGCAACGACAGCACGGCGGGCGGGGAAACCGCCCAGCCCGCCGAGCTGCTGGTGAACCCCGGTTTCACCACGTCCGGCGCGGGTGGCGACATCGCGCTCGTCCGGCTGGCCTCGCCGGTCAAGGCAGCGCCGATCACGCTCGGAACCTCGGCGGCGCCCGGCACCGCGACGCGGCTGCTCGGCTGGGGCCAGACCTGCCCGACGCAGAACTGCGGGCAGCCGCCGACGACGTTGCAGCAGCTCGACACCCAGATCGTCGACGGCTCGCGGTGCACGGCGGCGTTCGACGGCAAGGTCGAGCTGTGCACGGACAACCCCGGCGGCAAGTCGGGCTCCTGCTACGGC
>NZ_JAYMZS010000125.1:0-25178 GCF_035828755.1 Amycolatopsis sp. H20-H5
GACGGTGAGGGCACGGTCTTCAGGAAGGTCTCACAAAACCCTGGCCACACGAGTGCTCACCCACCACCAGCCACCACGCCCAAGCCTACGAACCCGACCCGAACAAACCCCATTAGGCCACCATGACAGCGTTAGACGCCGTGAAGGCTCCCATCAGGGCACACGGCGGCTGAGTACGCCGCCGCCATCCAGGCCGCGACGACCGAGATCAGGTACACCCGGCGAAGCCGCGGAAAACGAGCCCGCAACCGCGGCACGAACTGCCGCGGACCGATGATCAGCGTCAGCCCGGCGGGCAGCGCGTGCACCATCAGGCTCGTGTAGTTGCCCACGATGGCCCGGTCGATCGGGACGGCGGAGCTTCCCATCAGGTACGGCGGCACGAAGTAGGCCGCCGTGGCGATCGCCAGCAGCGCCAGGAGTCCCGACAAGAACCACCACCTTGCCTGCGAAGGAACACCGAAGAATGCGGCGATCGCCGCGACGTACCCGGCCGGGGTGCACCTCGGCGGCCCGGCGCGGTGGACGTCGCCTATGACGTCCGGCCGTTGCCTCGGCTGGGGATCGCCCGGCAGACCAAGCCGGATACGGCGACTCCTTTCCGGCCCAGGCCGCTGGCGGTGGCTGACCGGGCGCGGTAGGAAGGGTCCGACCGACCCGAAGACGTGCCGGAGGCTTCCATGAAGAAGATCATCAACGATCCCGCGGCGGTGGTCGCGGAGTCGTTGCGCGGCCTCGCCCTGGCCCACGCCGACCTGCTGCGGGTCGAGGACGATCCGGCCGTGGTGGTGCGGACGGACGCGCCGACGGGCCGGGTCGCGGTGATCTCCGGCGGCGGTTCCGGGCACGAGCCGCTGCACGGCGGGTTCGTCGGCCCCGGCATGCTCGACGCCGCGGTGCCGGGCCCGGTCTTCACCTCGCCGACGCCGGACGCCGTGCAGGCGGGCATCACGGCGACCACCGGGGACGCGGGCGCGCTGCTGATCGTCAAGAACTACACCGGCGACGTGCTCAACTTCGAGACCGCCGCCGAACTGGCCGCGGCAGACGGCCTTGACGTGCGCAGCGTGGTCATCGACGACGACGTCGCGGTCAAGGACTCGACGTACACCGCGGGCCGCCGAGGGGTCGGCGGGACAGTCCTGCTGGAGAAGATCGCCGGTGCGGCCGCGGCCCGCGGCGACTCGCTCGATGCGGTGGAAGCGTTGGCACGCAAGGTGATCGGCCAGGTCCGGTCGATCGGCGTCGCGCTCACCCCGCCGACCGTGCCGCACGCGGGCACGCCCAGTTTCGAGTTGGCCGACGACGAGATCGAGTTCGGCATCGGCATCCACGGCGAGCCCGGCCGTGAGCGCCTCAAGGCCGAGCCCGCCGACGCGTTGGTCGCGAGAATGGTCGAGGCCGTCGTCAGTGATCTGCCGTTCGCCGAGGGCGACCGGGTGCTGTTGTTCACCAACTCGATGGGCGGCACCCCGCTGGTCGAGCTGTACCTGGCGCACGGGATCGCCGAGCGACTGCTGGCCGAGCATGGGATCGTGGTCGAACGCCGGCTGGTCGGGCCGTACATCACCAGCCTCGAAATGCAGGGGATGAGCCTGACCTTGCTGAAGATCGACGACGAGCTGACCGAGCTGTGGGACGCGCCGGTGCGCACGCCCGCGCTGCGATGGGGGAGCTGACATGGGTTGCACGGCAGAAGGCTTGGCCACGGCGCTGCGAGCCGCGGCCGGGGTGGTCGCCGAACACCGGGCGGAGCTGATCGAGCTCGACCGGGCCATCGGCGACGCCGACCACGGCGAGAACCTCCACCGCGGGTTCACCGCGATCCTGGCGGCGCTCGACGCGGGCACGCCCGCGACACCGGGAGCGGTCGCGAAACTGGCCGCCACGACGTTGATCTCGAAGGTCGGCGGCGCGGCCGGGCCCTTGTACGGCACCGCTTTCCTGCGGGCCGCCACCAAGATCGGTGACGCCGGGGAACTGGACGTCCCGTTGCTCGTCGAGGCGCTGAAGGCGGCGCTCGAGGGCGTGCAGGCGCGCGGCAAGGCCGTCGAGGGGGACGCGACGATGGTCGACGCCCTGCTCCCGGCGGTCGCCGCCGCCGAAGCCGCCGCTGACGGCGGCGCCGATCCGGCCGCGGTGCTCACCGCTGCCGCCGACGCCGCTGACAAGGGCGCCGAGTCCACAGTGGACCTCGTGGCGCGTAAGGGTCGCGCGTCCTACCTGGGAGAACGAGCAGTCGGACATCTCGACCCCGGCGCGCGTTCGACCGCCCTGCTGCTCCGCGCGTTCGCCGAGGCCGCCCGGTGAGCGTCGGAATCGTGCTGGTCTCGCACAGCGCCCGGCTCGCCGAAGGCCTGGCCGAACTGGCCGCGCAGATGGCCCCGGATGTCACCATCCTGCCCGCCGGCGGTCTCGCCGACGGCAGCATCGGCACCGACTACGACGAGGTCGTCGCCGCCACCCAGCGCGCGGATTCCGGCTCCGGCGTCGTCCTGCTCTACGACCTCGGCAGCGCGCAGATGACCGCGGATCTCGCGGTCGAGTCCCTGTCGAACCCGTCTTCGGCGCTGGTCGTGGACGCGCCGCTGGTGGAGGGCGCCGTCGCGGCCGCGGTGGCCGCGCAGGGCGGAGCCGATCGCCAGGCCGTCGCGGCGGCGGCCGCCGAGGCCGGTATGCCACCCGATCTGATGCCCGTGCTGGAGCCCGCGGCAGACACCTCGGCGGTGGAACTGACCCTGACCAACGACGTCGGATTGCACGCGAGGCCAGCTGCCTTGCTGGTCCGCAGTGTCGCCGGGCTCGACGCCGAGGTCACCGTCCGGCTCGGCGAGCAGGAGGCGGACGCGCACAGCGTGCTCGCGCTGATGTCACTCGGCGCGAGGCAGGGCGACCGGGTCGAGATTCGGGCGAAGGGGCCGCAGGCGGCCGACGCGCTGGCGAAGGTCAAGGAGCTGGTGGAAGGCGACTTCGGGGAGTGAGAATCGCTCGGTGGGCGCCATCGGCGGCCGTCGCGCTGGTGCTGCGTGGCGGTGCCCCGCCAGCGGGCGGCCCGGTGGCTCAGGACGTGTGGCCCCGGGTGACCTGCGCCCTTCTGACTCGATTCGGAGGGTGACGAACTCTGCCGACCAGGCCCCGGCATGGCAGTATCGGGGAAATTACCAGCGAGTAACCTCCGGAGGCCGGTTGTGGCACGGGCAATCTCGAGTGTGGGCGTCATCGGTCTCGGCACCATGGGTGCGGGCATCGCGGAGGTGCTCGCGCGCAGCGGGCTCGATGTGGTCGCCGTGGAGATCGACGACCAGGCCGTCACCCGGGGACGCGGTCATCTCGACCACTCCACCGAGCGCGCGCTGGCGGGCGGCAAGCTCGACGCCGCCGAGCGGGCGGCCCTGCTCGGCCGGATCCGCTACTCGACCTCGCTCCAGGAACTGTCCGATGTGGACCTGGTGATCGAGGCCATCCCGGAAAGTCTCGAGGCGAAGGCCGACGTCTTCCGCGAACTGGACAAGATCACCCGGCCTGACACCGTGTTCATCTCCAACACCTCGTCGCTGTCGATCACCGAGATCAGCGTGCACACCGCCCGGCCGGGCAAGGTCGTCGGGATGCATTTCTTCAACCCCGCGCCCGTGCTGAAGCTGGTCGAGATCGTGCGCACCGTGGTCACCGAACCCGAGGTCGTCACCGACGTCGTCGCGTTCGCCGAGCGGCTCGGCAAGACGCCCGTGGTGATCGGCGACCGGGCGGGCTTCATCGCCAACGCCCTGCTGTTCGGCTACCTCAACCACGCGGTGCGCATGTACGAGCAGCGCTACGCGACGCGTGAGGACCTTGACGCCGCGATGCGCTACGGCTGCGGCTACCCGATGGGTCCACTGGCGCTGCTCGATCTGATCGGGCTGGATACGGCCTACGAGATCCTGGATACGATGTACCACCAGTCGCGCAACCGGCTGCACGCCCCGGCACCGCTGCTCAAGCAGATGATCACCGCGGGCCTGCTCGGCCGTAAGACCGGCCGCGGCTTCTACACCTACGACGCGCCGGACTCGCCCACCGTGGTGGCGGACGGCCTCACCCCGGCGTCCACTGTGGACTCGGGCGGCGCGCGCAAAGTGTGGAAGGTCGGCGTCGTCGGCACCGGCACGATGGCCACCGGCATCGTGGAGGTGTTCGCCAAGCGCGGGTACGACGTCGTGCTGCGCGCCCGCAGCGCGGAGAAGGCCGCGGCCTCGGTCGCGCGGGTGAAGAAGTCTCTGGACAAGGCTGTCGTGCGCGGCAAACTGTCCGAAGAGGACGCGACGGCCGCGCTGGCCCGCATCTCACCGGCGGTGGACTTCGAGGAGCTCGCCGACGTCGACCTGGTCGTCGAGGCCGTGGCCGAGGAACTCGCGGTGAAGCAAGCGGTGTTCGCCGCGCTCGACGACGTGGTCAAACCCGGCGCGATCCTGGCGACGACGACCTCGTCCCTGCCGGTCATCGAGTGCGCGGCGGCGACGTCCCGCCCGTCCGACGTGGTCGGCCTGCACTTCTTCAACCCGGCCCCGGTGATGAAACTGGTCGAGATCGTCTCGACGATCGCCACCGCCCCGGACGTCATCGCCACCGCGACCGCGGTGTGCGCGGCCGTCGGCAAGCAGCCGGTGCACTGCGGCGACCGGGCGGGCTTCATCGTCAACGCGCTGCTGTTCCCGTACCTCAACGACGCGGTCAAGATGCTGGAGGCCCACTACGCGGCCGCCGACGACATCGACACCGCGATGAAGGTCGGCTGCGGCCTCCCGATGGGCCCGTTCGAACTCCTCGACGTCGTCGGCCTCGACGTCTCACTGGCGATCCAGCGCACCCTGTTCAACGAGTTCCGCGAGGAGGGCTTCGCCCCCGCCCCGCTCCTTGAGCACCTCGTCACCGCCGGCCGTCTCGGCCGCAAGACCGGCAAGGGCTTCAAGGACTACTCCGTCTCCTGATCGGCGGCAGCAAAGGTCCCCCGCTCCAGTGCTGGAAGACGAGGTTCGTGTGTACGCGGGCGACCTCGTCGCGGGCCGTGAGCTCGTCGAGGACCAGGCGCTGCAGCTCCGAAGCCGAGCTGGTCGCGACGTGGGCGAGGAAGTCGTCGGGGCCGGTCAGGTGGTAGACCGAGCGGACCTCCGGCTGGGCCAGCAGGTGCTCGATGAACGGGTCGACCAGCGGGCGGCGGTGGGGGCGGACCTGGACGAACAGGAAGGCCTCCAGCGGGCGGCCGAGTTTCGCCGCGTCGACCTGCGCGTGCTGGCCGGTGATGACGCCGGTTTCGCGCAGGCGGGCCACTCGGTCGAGGCAGGTCGAGGGGGCGATGCCGACGGTGGCGGCCAGGTCCTTGTTCGAGATCCGGGCGTCGTTCTGCAGGACGCGGAGAATCTCGAGATCGGCCGAACTGAGTGCGACAGTGTCCGTCATGGCCGAATTATATCCGAGGATATTGCGTCGGTGCCGTGCAAGGAACGAACATCGAGGCATGACTTCCGCGCTGCGCACCCGAGCTGTCCACGCCGGCCGTGACGATCTCACGGACCTCGGCGTCCATGCCGTGCCGCTCGACCTGTCCACGACCTACCCGTCGCGCGACAGTGCCGAAGAGGCCGCCCGCATCGACCGGTTCGCCGCCACCGGCGCCGTCCCCGGCCTGCCGATCTACGGCCGCGTCGGCAACCCGACCGTCGAGCGGTTCGAGCAGGCGCTCGCCGAGCTGGAGGGCTTCGAGCACGCTGTCGCCTTCGCCAGCGGCATGGCCGCCGTGACGGCTTGCCTGCTCGCCTCGGTCGCGCAGGGCAAGCGGCACGTCGTGGCCGTGCGCCCGGTTTACGGCTGCACCGACCACATTCTCAGCTCCGGCCTGCTCGGCACCGAGGTCACCTGGGCCGCGCCGGACGCCGTCGGCGCGGCGCTGCGGCCGGACACCGGGCTCGTGCTCGTCGAGACCCCCGCCAACCCGACGCTGAGCGAGGTCGACATCGCGGCGCTCGCCGAAGCGTGCGGCGAAGTTCCGCTGCTGGTCGACAACACCTTCGCGACGCCGGTGCTGCAGCGGCCCGGCAAACACGGCGCGCGGCTCGTGCTGCACAGCGCCACCAAGTTTCTCGGCGGGCACGGTGACGTGATGGGCGGGGTCGTGGCCTGCGGTGCCGAGGACGCCGGGCGGCTGCGGCAGATCCGTTTCGCCACCGGCGGGGTGCTGCACCCGCTCGCCGGATATCTGTTGCTGCGCGGGCTTTCCACGCTGCCGCTGCGCGTCAACGCCGCCTCGGCCACCGCCGCCGAACTCGTCGAACGCCTGAGGTCGCACCCGGCCGTGCGCGCGGTGCACTATCCGGGCATCGGTGGTCCGCTCGTCGCGTTCGAGGTCGAGGGTGACCCGCACGCGCTGATCGGCGCCGTCCGCCTGATCACGCCCGCGGTGAGCCTCGGCAGCGTCGACACGCTCATCCAGCACCCGGCTTCGATCAGTCACCGGATCGTGGACGAGGGGGACCGTCACGACTCCGGGGTCACCGACAAGCTGATCCGGATGTCGGTTGGGCTCGAAGACGTCGAGGACCTGTGGCACGACCTCGAGCAGGCGCTCAAGACCTGCTGAGGCTCAGCCGCAGCAGCCGCCACCGCAGCACCCGCCGCCACCGGCCGGGGCGGACGGTCCCGCCGCCGCCCCGGTCAGCGCGACCGTGGTCAGCAGTTTGACGGTGTCGGTGTGGCCGTCCGGGCAGGGGGCGGGCGCGCCGGACTCGCTCATCGGCCGCAGGAGTTCGAAGGTCCCGGTGCATTCACGGCAGCGGTAGGCGTAAGTCGGCATGAAACGAATTATGACGAGCCCGCGCCCGGGTGGGAAGCTGGGACCTGTGGATCTTCCCGTGCTCGCCGACGTTCCGCACCTCGGCCAAGTCGTCCCGTCCGTCCTCTCCGCGCTGGGCGCGAGCGAGTTCGCGAACTCGCTCGCGGTGCCCGAAACGAGCAAGGCGTGCGTGCTGCTCATCGACGGTCTCGGCTGGGAGCTGCTCGCCGCCCACGCCGAAGACGCCCCCGTGCTGACCGAGCTGGCGAAGTGCCCGCTGCGGGTCGGGTTCCCGGCGACCACCGCGGCCGGGGTCGCGGCGATCGGCACCGGGCTGGCTTCGGGCGAGCACGGCATGGTCGGCTACACCTTCGAAATGCCGGGCACGGGCGTGCTCAACGCCCTGCGCTGGTGCAGTCACGTCGACGGCGGCGACCTGCGCGGTGCACTCCCGCCGCGTGAGGTCCAGCCGCTGCCCACCACTTTCGAGCGCGCGACCGCGGCCGGGATCGAGACGAGTGTGGTGTCCTCGGCGCAGTTCGCCAACACCGCGCTCACCCGCGCGACGCAGACAGGTGCCCGGTACGTCGGGGTCCACGCGCTCGGCGACCTGGCCGCCCTTGCGTTGCGCGCGCTCGACGGTGCGCCCGCGTTTTGTTATGCCTACCACAGCGAACTCGACATGATGGGCCATCTGTACGGGCCGGGTTCGCTGCCGTGGCGGATGCAGCTGAGGCACGTGGACCGGCTCGTTGAGTCCATTGTGGACGGCCTGCCCGCCGGGGCGCTGCTGGCCGTCGTCGCCGACCACGGGATGGTCGACGTCGACGGGGTGCTCGACATCGACGAGACGCCCGAGTTGGCGGCGGGCGTGCGCGCGATCGGCGGGGAGGTCCGGGCCCGGCACGTCTACACCGAGGCCGGGGCCGCGGCGGACGTGCTCACGGCCTGGCGCGAGGTCCTCGGTGACCGGGCGTGGGTCCTTTCGCGCGACGAAGCCGCCGAAGCGGGTTGGTTCGGGCCGGTCAGCGACCGTGTCCGGCCGAGGATCGGGGACGTGGTCGCCGCCGCGACCGGCCGGTTCGGCATGGTCAGGGAGCTCGCCGAGGCGGTCGAATCCTCGCTCAAGGGCCACCACGGCTCACTCACCACGGCCGAGCAGCTGGTCCCGCTGGTGCTCGCGCGCGGCTGAACCCCAGCTCAGCCGGGCTTGGTCGCGGAGAATTTCACGCGCCGCTTCGGTTCGTGGTCGACCTCGACTCCGGTGAACCCGGCCGTCGCGAGCCTGCCGGGCAGCGTCGACGCGTCGAGCACGTTCATCGTGTCGCCGATGTGGAGCAGCCGGAAGCGAAAGCTCAGCTGGCTGTCGGTCGCGAAGAACAGCCCGCCTGGCCGCAGGACGCGGTGGGCCTCGGCGAAGATCGCGTCCTGCCGGGCGACGGTCGGCACGTGGTGCAGCATCGTGAAGCAGACGACCGACGAGAACGTGCCGTCCTCGAAGGGCAGCGCCGCGCCGTCGCCCTGCCTGATCGTCGCCCGGTCGCCGAACTCCTTGTGCAGCAACGCCGTCGACGCCTCGTCGATCTCCACGGCGGTGAGCTTCGGGACGAGGTCGACGAGCACCCGGGTGGTCGCGCCGAAGCCAGGGCCGATCTCGAGCACGGACTCGCCCAGCTCCTGGCCGTTCAGCGCCTCGGGCAGGACCGAGGCGACCTGGCTGGCCCATTTCTCCGAGCTGCACAGCTTGCGGTGTACGTGATTCATCGGCATGCCAGGAACGCTAGGCCGGGCACCTGATGGCGGATAGGCGATAGGCTGCCAGATCGTGTCGCGATACAGACTTCCGGCTTCGGACCGGAGCGTGCTCTTCGGCGAGTTCGAGATGTCCGCGGGGACCTGGTACGCGTCCCACGACCACGACCGTCACCAGCTGGTGTGGGCGGCGCGCGGGATCGTCGCGGTCGGCATCGGCGACGAGTACTGGGTGCTTCCGCCGACCCGCGCGCTCTGGGTGCCCGCGGGCGTCGGCCATCGCACCGGCGCGCCTTCGCGGGCGCGGATGCTCGGGATCTACGCCGAACCGGGCAGCTGCCCGGTGAGCTGGCCGGGTCCACGGCTGGTGGCCGTCCGGCCGGTGCTGCGCGAACTGCTGGAGTACCTCGCGGGCGAGGGCATCACCGACGACGCCCGGCGGCGGGCCGAGGCCGTCGCGTTCGACCTGCTCCAGCCGATCGAGGTAGTGCCCATCACGGTGCCGCTCCCGGCGGACGAGCGGGCGCGGGTGGTGGCCCGCGTGCTGCTCGCCGACCCGGCGGACCCGCGGGGGCTGGCCGAGTTCGGGCGGCTCGCCGGGGCCGCGGAACGGACGTTGGCCCGGCTCTTCCTCAGCGAGTGCCAGGTGACCTTCGGCGTCTGGCGCACGCAGGTGCGCCTCCGAGCTTCGCTACCCCTGCTCGCCGAGGGCATGCCGCTGACGGCGGTGTCGCGGCGCGTGGGCTACTCGTCGCCCAGCGCGTTCGTGGCCGCGTTCCGGCGAGCCGTCGGTATTCCGCCCGGGGCCTACTTCGGGTCCTGAGCCCCACTCCGCGCTACGGTTTTCGTTGTGCCCAGACGTAACCGCCCCGAACGGGGGAACCAGGACGCCCCCGGAGTGGGAGCCGCGACGGGCTGGGCGCGCGCCGAAACCGCCCAGGACGGCGAGTGGCTCGTCCGGACCGTGCCGGGCTCGCAGGCGACGAAGTCCTACCGCTGCCCCGGCTGCGATCACGAGATCCGCCCCGGCACGCCGCACCTCGTGGTGTGGCCCGCCGACGAGACCGGCTCGATCGACGACCGGCGCCACTGGCACCGGCCCTGCTGGGACGCCAGGGCCCGGCGCAAGCCCACCCGCCGCCGCTAGCGCCGGTAGTTCCGGACAAGGGCGTTCTCGTACCGGCTCTCCGTGTAACCGGTGAACCCGAGCCGCTCGGCGACCTTCAGCGACGGGAGATTGGTGACGTTGACGCTGATCAGCACCGGGAGCTCCGGCAGCTCCCGCTCCGCCCATTCGACGGCTGCGGCGGCCGCCTCGGTGGTGTAGCCGTTGCCCCAGGTCGACGGCTGGAAACGGTAGGCCAGGTTGAGCATTTGCTCGTCCTCGAACTCGTGATGCCGCACCCCGGCTATCCCGGCGATCTCGTCGCTTCCGATCTCGCTGACCGCGAAGTAGCCGAAGCCGTGCTCCGACCAGTGCTGGAACCACCTTTCGACGTCCGCGGCCGCCTTCTCCGGCGTCGGCTTGACCGCGTTGAACGTGTTCGTCCGCGGGTTGTGCTGGAGGGCGACCAGCGCTTGACGGTCTTCTTCCCGGGGCCGCCGCAGGAGCAGCCGTTCGGTCTTGATCTCTGTCAGCACCCTCCGAAGGTAGCTCCGGGCACCGACAGAATCAGCCGAAATAACGCGAGAGGGCTTCTCGCGCCTCACCGAGTCGATGCGGATAGCGCTGCGCGATGAGGTAGCGCCAGGGCACCTCGAACAGGTTCCGCAGCCGCGTGAACGGCTCCAGCGAGGCCACTGTCACCCGGCCGGGGTAACTCACCAGCACGTCCGGACCGGCCTGTTTGACGAAGGCCCCCAGGTCCCAGCCGAGCGGGCCCCGCCAGGCATCCTCGAAATCGAGCCAGCACGGTCCAGCCTCGGTGGCCACGACGTTGCCGGGATGGGCGTCCCCGTGCAGCGCCTGCGCCGGTTCGTCCGGCAGCTCCGCGGCGATGCGGACGGCTTCGGCGCGCAGCTCGCCCGCCGCGCCGTCCATGGTGTGCCCGTGCAGGTCGAGCATCCGGTGGACGTCGTCCAGCGGCCCGTGTTCCGGGAGTTCGCCGGGATACTCACGCAGGGCTTCGTGCACCCGGGCGAGTGATGCCGCTATGTCGGCGATGGGCAACTCGCCGCCGGGGCCGTGCGGGGTGTAGTGCCAGAGAGTGACCGGAAGGCCCTGGGCGAAGTGCGGCCCGGCCGGGGGATCCGTGGTCGGTGAGACGACGGGCACATCACACTCGGTGAGGTACCTCGAAAGAGCGACGTCCAGGGCCAGCCACGGGGTCGGATCCGGCCGCAGCAGCAGCGTGGTCGCGGGCACCCGAGCCACCACCGAACCCAGTCTCACCAGCACGTTCGACCGCTCGTGCAGGATCTCCGGGGCCTTTGTGGACACCCCGTGCGCGCGGGCCACCTCCAGCGCCGCGGCGAGTGCGGAGACGGTGTAGACGTCAGCCATGGCGCGATCTTGCCAGCCGGTGCGCGCGACGCGGAGTAGTGAGGGCTACGATCCTCCTAGCCGTCAGGTCGGACTCGAGTTCTCGCGAGCCGGCAGGCGGCGGAACCATGACCACCACAAGGTTTGAGTGTTGGAGGCAGGAGTGACGGCCGTAGCCCCCAAGCCGATCGCGACGCGCCCGTACCCCGCGCGCGAGACGGTTAAGGGTTCGTACCTGCTGCGGTTGTTCCGCACGACGGACCATAAGCAAATCGGCATCATGTACCTCGTGACGTCGTTCGCCTTCTTCATGGCGGGCGGAGCGATGGCGATGCTGATCCGTACGGAGCTCGCGCGGCCTGGACAGCAGTTCCTGTCCCAGGAGCAGTACAACCAGTTGTTCACCATGCACGGCACGATCATGCTGCTGCTGTACGCGACGCCGATTTTGTTCGGCTTCGCGAACTTCATCCTCCCGCTGCAGATCGGTTCGCCCGACGTCGCCTTCCCGCGGCTGAACGCGTTCTCGTACTGGCTCTACCTCTTCGGCGGCCTGATCGTCCTGTCCGGCTTCCTGACCCCGGGTGGTGCCGCCGACTTCGGCTGGTTCGCCTACACCCCGCTGTCGGACGCGATCCATTCGCCGGGCGTCGGCGCGGACCTGTGGATCTCCGGCCTGGTCGTGTCCGGTCTCGGCACCATCCTCGGTGGCGTCAACATGATCACCACGGTGATCTGCCTGCGCGCGCCGGGTATGACGATGTACCGGATGCCCATCTTCACCTGGAACATCCTGGTCACCAGCATCCTGATCCTGCTGGCGTTCCCGATCCTGACCGCGGCCCTGATGGGGCTGCTGGCGGATCGACATCTGGGGGCGCACGTTTTCGATCCGGAAAACGGCGGGGTGATCCTCTGGCAACACTTGTTCTGGTTCTTCGGCCATCCAGAGGTCTATATCGTGGCGCTGCCCTTCTTCGGGATCGTGTCTGAGATCTTCCCGGTCTTCAGCCGCAAACCGATTTTCGGCTACAAGGGCCTGGTCTGGGCGACGCTGGCGATCGCGGCCCTGTCCGTCGCGGTGTGGGCACACCACATGTACGCGACCGGCGCCGTTCTGTTGCCCTTCTTCTCCTTCATGACCTTCCTGATCGCGGTCCCGACGGGCGTCAAGTTCTTCAACTGGATCGGCACGATGTGGAAGGGCCAGCTGTCCTTCGAGACGCCGATGATCTTCTCGATGGGCTTCATCGTCACCTTCCTCTTCGGCGGGCTGACCGGGGTGCTCCTCGCGGCGCCGGCGATCGACTTCCACGTGTCGGACTCGTACTTCGTCGTCGCGCACTTCCACTACGTGCTCTACGGCACGATCGTGTTCGCCACCTTCGCCGGGATCTACTTCTGGTTCCCGAAGATCACCGGCCGCATGATGGACGAGAAGCTCGGCAAGTGGCACTTCTGGACCACGTTCATCGGCTTCCACGGCACGTTCCTGGTGCAGCACTGGCTCGGCGCCGAGGGCATGCCCCGCCGGTACGCGGACTACCTGACCAGTGACGGCTTCACCACGTTGAACACGATCTCGACGATCGGTGCCTACATCCTGGGCGCGTCGACGCTGCCGTTCATCTGGAACGTCTTCAAGAGCTACCGCTACGGCGAGATCGTCACGGTCGACGACCCGTGGGGCTACGGCAACTCCCTCGAATGGGCGACGTCGTGCCCGCCGCCGCGGCACAACTTCACCGAGCTGCCCCGGATCCGTTCGGAGCGCCCGGCGTTCGAGCTGCACTACCCGCATATGGTCGAGCGCCTCCACTCCGAAGGCGAGATCGGCTTCTTCGGCAAGCCGAGGCTGGGGCACGGCAAGGCTCCTTCGCAGGTGCTGACCGACGCCGTCATGCCGGGTGACCACAGCAAGGACAACGGGAGCGAGCAGTAGATCTCCCAGGATTCACGGCGCGTGCCCTTCCTCCTCGCGAGGCCGGGCACGCGCCTTTTTTCTGTGTACACCGGCACCACGACTTCAGGGGAAGAGCCCAGTGACCCAGACTCCTGTCCTCATCACGATCACCGGCCCTGACAAGCCGGGCGTCTCGTCGGTCGCCTTCGCCGTGCTCACCCGGCACGACGTCGACGTGCTCGACGTCGAGCAGGTGGTCATCCGCGGGCGGCTGATCCTCGGGGTGCTCGCCGGGGTGTACCGCGATCCCGAGGGGCTGCAGGAGACGGTCGAGCAGGCGATGGCCTCGGTCGGCATGCAGGTCGACGTGCGGATCGGCTCGGCGATCGGCGAGGACCCGTTCGCGCTGGGCCGCCGCGACTCCACACACGTCCTGGTCATGCTCGGCCGCCCGGTGACAGCGCGGGCCTTCTCCGAGGTCGCCCGCAGGCTCGCCGCCCTGGAGGTCAACATCGACTCGATCCGCAGCCTCGCCGACTACCCGGTGACCGGGCTCGAGCTGTTCGTGTCCTCGGCCGAGGACACCGTCGAGTCCGACGCCGCGCTCCGGCTGGCACTGTCCGCGGCCGCGTCCGACGTCGGGGTCGACATCTCCGTCGAGCGGGCAGGGCTCGCCCGCCGCGCGAAGCGGCTGGTGGTCTTCGACGTCGACTCGACGCTGGTGCAGGGCGAGGTCATCGAGATGCTCGGCGCGCACGCCGGGGTCGAGCCGGAAGTCCGGGAGATCACCGAGGCCGCCATGCGCGGCGAGCTCAACTTCTCCGAGTCGCTGGAACGCCGGGTCGCGCTGCTGGCGGGCCTGCCCGAGACGGTGCTCGACGAGGTCGCGGTCACGCTGGAGCTCACGCCCGGCGCCCGCACCACGGTCCGCACGCTGAAGCGGCTGGGGTTCCGCTGCGGGGTCGTCTCCGGCGGGTTCACCCGGGTCATCGACCACCTGGTGGAGGACCTGGGCCTCGACTTCGCCGCGGCGAACGAGCTGGAGGTCGTCGACGGGAAGCTCACCGGCCGGGTGGTCGGCGAAATCGTCGATCGCGCAGGCAAGGCGACAGCGCTTCGCCGCTTCGCCGGGGAGTACGGGATCCCGCTGGCCCAGTGTGTCGCGGTGGGTGACGGCGCCAACGACATCGACATGCTGGCCGCCGCGGGTATGGGAGTGGCGTTCAACGCCAAGCCCGCGCTGCGCGAGGTCGCCGACACGGCGCTTTCGCATCCGTACCTCGACGCCGTGCTGTTCATGCTCGGCATCACCCGCGCCGAGGTCGACGCCGCCGACGCGGCCGACGGGCTCGAACTGCTCCGCCCATGAACCAGCTGCTCGAACTGCTGACCGCGCGATACGCGTACTGGCTGGGCCTGGCCGATGAGGACACGGCCGACACCGCCGGCGAGCTGCCGGAGGAGGTCCGGGCGATGCCGGTGATCCTGCACATCGAGCGGGCGGACCCGCCCGGCCGGACCCCGCTGCTGGAAGCCGCGGCCGCGGCGGCGCTGGCGGTCTGCCTTGACGACCGCGCCCGGCCGGGCAGTGAATGGCACGAGCCGTTGTACGACTGGATCGACGGCCGGATCCGCAAGGTCGCCCGGCGCGCCCGCGGCGCGCACTGGGCGGGGGTGCAGGAGTTGCCGGGCATCACCGTCGAGATCGACGGCGCCGAGGCGCGGGCACTGGTGCCCGGCCGCGTGGTGGACGCGCCCAAGGAGGTCTCACGGCTGCAGATCTCCGGGAGTGAGCTGCCGGCGGACGAGCCGGGCCCGATCCCGGACGGTGTCCCGCTGCTGCTGCTCAACCCCGAGGTGTCGATGACCGTCGGCAAGGCGGCCGCGCAGGTCGGCCATGCGACGATGATCCTGGCTTCCCTGCTTGAGGAAGCCCCGCTGGCGCGCTGGGCGGCGAACGGCTACCGCGTCGCTGTGCGGACTCCGGCGGTCGCGAGGTGGAAGGCGTTGTCCCCGGGCGAAGATCGGGCGGGAGCCTGGCGTCGCGACGGCGTCGTCGAGGTCCGCGACGCCGGATTCACCGAGGTCGACCCCGGCACGGTCACGGTTCTCGGCCAGTGGACCGCGGAACAACGTCTGGGCTGACCGGGTTCTGCCGGTAGCTGCTTTGTCGAGGCTGGGAGAGTGCGATGGCTTTGGAAGTGCGCCGCGACGGCGAGCACCGGTTCGTCGGCCGCAACGAACGCGGTGCCGAGGTCCACCTGGGGCGCACGGGGGCGGCGGGCGCATTCTCACCCGCCGAACTCCTGCAGATCGCCGCCGCGGGCTGCGCCGCCATAACCGCCGAGGAGCTCATCACCCGACGCATCGGCAACGACTCAACATTCCGTGTAGCCGTCTCAGCCGACCGCCGCGACGGCGCCCAAGAACTCGACGCCATCCACCTAGCCTTCGACCTGGACATCTCCGCCCTGGCCACCCCCCAGCGCGAAGCCCTCGCAAAAGCGGTCGACCGCGCCATAACCCGCCTCTGCACAGTAAGCCGCACCCTAAAAAAGCCCACCCCAGTAACAGAAACCTTCCCCACCTAAAGCGCCCCAACAACCCAACCCAACAACCCAACCCAACAACCCAACCCCAGCTGTGGTCCGGCACCACAGCGTCTCCGCGAGCTTTGCGAGTGGAGACTTCACCGCCGCGCGCCCTCTTTCGCGGCCGCCAGGCCGCCCCAACTCGCGACGGTAGGTCGCCCCCCTCAAAGCAAAACCCGCACTTACGCTGGGAGTCGGGGCGACCTGGCGGCGCGAGTTTGTGAGCGCGCTGGCCAATAAACACAGGCTTCTAACCGCGCCTCAGGACGCAACCAAAACCCGCACTTACGCTGGGAGTCGGGGCGACCTGGCGGCGCGAGTTTGTGAGCGCGCTGGCCAATAAACACAGGCTTCTAACCGCACCCCACCACCCGCATGGCAGATCAAGAATTCGCCGGTGCGTCTTCCTTGCTCCAGACCACATACGCCTCGTCGGCGTCGGTGGTCATGGCTTCGACGAACTTGTCGTTGTCGAAGCCGGGAAGTGTCTGCAACCGCTCGATCAGGGCGTCGGCCGCGGGGTCGCCGCTGGGGATCGCGGTGCCTTTGCCGCCTTCTCCGGCGAGCATGAAGAAGACGTCTTCCTTCCACGGGCCCTCGGGGATCACTCTGACCACCACGGCGGACAGCTCGGCCCAGGTGACGGCCTCTTCGCTGCCGTCCGCGAGCTGGCGTCGCACCCCGGTGTCATCGACGCTGACCGTCCGGGAATGTGCGTTGGGCGAGTCCTGGGACAACCGGTTCTCCCTTGTCTATCCGTTCTGTCCACGGTACCGGGCGTAGCCGCGTACGCATGGATGGGGCTCAGGCCGGGGCGGCCGCGTCGAGTCTGCGTAGGGCGTCGCGTGCCACCTGGGGATCCATGGTGGGCCAGAATGGCGGCAGCGATGCGCGCAGGAAACCGCCGTAGCGGGCGTTGGCGAGGCGGGAATCGAGCACCGCGACGACGCCGCGATCGCTCACCGACCGGTGCAGGCGTCCAGTTCCCTGTGCGAGCAGCAGGGCCGCGTGCGTCGCCGCGACGGTCAGGAAACCGTTTCCACCCCTGGCCTCCACCGCCCGCTGGCGGGCCGAGGAGACGGGGTCGTCCGGGCGGGGGAATGGAATCCTGTCCACCACCACGAGCTGCAGGGACGGGCCGGGGACGTCCACGCCCTGCCAGAGGGTCAGCGTGCCGAACAGGCAGGTGCGCGGGTCGTCGGAGAACTTGCGCACCAGCAGCGAGGTCGAATCGTCACCCTGGCAAAGGATCGGGTGCTCCAGCCGCTCGCGCATCGCCTCGGCGGCTTGTTTCGCCGCGCGCATCGACGAGAACAGACCCAGGGTGCGCCCGCCCGCGGCCTCGATCAGCTCGGCCAGCTCGTCCATGGTGGATTTCGCGAGCCCGTCCCGGCCGGGCGGCGGGAGGTGCTTGGCCAGGTACAGGATCCCGTTGCGCTTGTGGTCGAACGGCGAGCCGACGTCGAGGCCGGTCCACTTGGGGCCGTCCTTGTCGTCGGTGTCCGCTGGCGGGGCTTTGTCGGTCGCGGTGCCCTCGGCCTTCACGACCTTCGCCTGGCCGGGCGGCAGGCCCCACTGCCGGGCCATCGTGTCGAAGTTGCCGCCCAGCGTCAGCGTCGCCGACGTGAGCACCGTGGTGTTGAGGTTGAACACGCGCTCGCGCAGCAGGCCTGCGACGCCCAGCGGGGCGACCTTGAGCGCGGGGGGCCGGGGGTTGTTGGAGAACTGGTCGTTCGCCAGCCAGACGACGTCACGCTGGTGCGCCTGGTCCTGGTCGAAGGCCTCCAGCAGGCGGACCGCGGTGTCGTGCACCTCGTCGAGCAGCGAGCGCGCCAGCTTGCGCGCGGTGGCGCCGTCGAGGTCCTCCTTGCGATCCGAGCCCAGTGCCTTGATGCAGTGGTGTGCCGCGTCGCGGATGGCGGGCAGCGCGCCGGTGAGCGGCCTCGGCAGCTCGTCCATCCGGCCCGAGGGCAGGTCGTCGAGCAGCAGGGCCAGGCCGTCACCGGATTCGAGCAGGCTGTCGGCTATGTCGGCGTCGATCAGCTTGCCGCAGCGCCTCGCGGCGACCGCGACCATCGCGCTGGTCAGCTCGCCGGTGGCGACGGAGGTGACCCTGTCGACCAGGTCGTGGGCCTCGTCGATGATCACCAGGTCGTGCTCGGGGAGGACCTGGTAACCCTGCAGGGCGTCGATGGCGAGCAGGGCGTGGTTCGTGACGACCACGTCCGCACGACCGGCCTCGGCACGGGCCTTCTCGGCGAAGCAGACCGTGCCGATGGGGCACTTGGCGACGCCGAGACATTCCCGCGCGGTCACGGAAACCTGACGCCAGGCCTGGTCGGTGACGCCGGGGACGAGCTCGTCGCGGTCGCCGGTCTCGGTGTCGGAGGACCATTCGCGCAGGCGCGTGACCTCCTTGCCCATCCGCGAGACGGCGAACGGGTCGAACAGCTGCTGGTCCTCGGGATCGTCGGGGGCGCCGGAGTCGAGCCGGTGCAGGCACAGGTAGTTGCGGCGGCCTTTGAGGATGGCGAAGGTCGGCGTGCGGCCCAGTGGCTTCTTCAGCGCCTTCGCGAGGCGGGGGAGGTCACGGTCGACGAGCTGGCGCTGGAGCGCGATCGTGGCGGTGGAGACCACGACCGTCTTCTCCTTCTCGACGGCGTGCCGGATCGCCGGGACCAGATAGGCGAGCGACTTGCCGGTGCCCGTCCCGGCCTGGACGGCGAGATGCTCGCCGGTGCGGATGGCGCGGCCCACGGCGTCCGCCATCTGGACCTGGCCCTCACGCTCGGCTCCGCCCACGGACTCCACCGCGTGGGTGAGGAGTTCGAGGACGCCGGGAAAATCTGCTCTGACAGGCACGGATGACACACTAGCCGCGCGGTCCGACAGTCCCGGGACCCGTTGTCCCTGAAGGCCACCATGACGGCGTTAAACGCTGTCGCGTGGGGGCGCCATCAAGGATGGCCTTCAGAGGCATTTAGGCGTCTTTGCGGAACTTGGTGACGACGGCCCAGACGGCGGGCAGGAGGCCTGCCGCGACGACGAGTTTCACGGCGTCGCCGATGAGGAACGGGGTGACGCCCTTGGCGAACGCGGTGCTGAAGTCGAAGCCCGCGGCGGCCATCAGCCAGGGGACGCCGAAGGCGTAGATGATGACATTGCCGAGGACCATCGTGCCCGCGGTCTTCAGCGGGGTGCGGTCGCCGCCGCGCCCGGCCAGCGCGCCGACGAGGGCACCGGCGAACACGAAACCCACGACGTACCCGGCGCTCGCGCCGGACAGGCCGGAGGTGCCGTGCTGGAACCAGGGCACGCCCAGCGCGCCGACCAGCAGGTACACGAGCATCGCGGTGCCGCCGCGACGCCAGCCGAGCGAGGCGCCGACCAGCAGGGCGGCGAACGTCTGCAGCGTCATCGGCACCGGGGTGCCGGGCACGGGGATCGCGATCTGCGCGGCCAGGCCGGTCAGCCCGGCGCCACCGGCGACCAGCGCGGCGTCGCGGACGAGGGTGCCGGGCACGAGGTCGGCGAGGACGAGCCGTCGACCGGCGAAGGACTGCGAAGACACGGGGACCTCCAATGAGCGCACGAATGTGAACCGAGGTTAACCGGGACGGAACGAATCTCAACCGACAAGTCGCGTTCCTCACCACAACCGGCAGATCCACTCGTCCGAGTGGTGTATCGGCGGCCCGGTCACGCTCGTCGTGGTGACTGCCGATGGAAACACGGACAGCTGCCAACCATCAGGAGGCCGGTGATGAGGAAATCCCGTAAGACACTGAGGCTGGCGCTGGTGACAGCGCTGACCGGCGCACTGGCCGCTGCCCCCGTCGCGGCGGTCGCCGACGCCGACACCTTCACCTCGACGGCGTCAGCCTCGGTCGGCAAGGTCGACGTGACGATCGGCAACGAGCACATCGTCACCGCCGAGCTGGCTCAGTGCGCCGTCGACGGCCTGCAGAGCGCCACCACGAGCGGCGGCGTGACCGGCGACATCGCGACCTTCGGCAACGGCTCGACGTCCTGCGGGCGCACCGACACGATCGCGACGGGCGAGTCCAGCGGTCGCCGCTTCGAGACCCAGGTCTTGCGGCGTTTCGGCGGCCCCGACCTCAAGATCCGCACGTTCGGCGCGAAGTGCAGCACCACCACGACAAGCGGCAGCGCGGCCTACATAGATCTGGGCCAGGTGACGGGTTTCACGGTCCCCACGACGATCCCCACCAACTACAAGATCACCATCCCCGGCGGCCCAGCCGGAACCCCGATGGCCACGGTGACGGTCAACGAGGTGGTAACCCCCGACCCAGCGGACGGCAGCCTCCTGACCACGGCGGCCCACCTGAAACTCTTCCCCAAGGGCGGCCCCGCGAAGGGCGACATCTACCTGGCCTCAGCCCGCTGCAACCCCTACGGCAAAACCCCAAGCCCCAGCCCCTGAAGGCCACCTTCACGGCGTAAAACGCCGTGAAGGTGGCCTTCAGGGACAGTCAAACCACTCGCGCCACCCGCCAAACCCCGCACATCACCGAACCCAAGACCGAGCGCTATCCCAACCGCCTCCAAGACGTGGCCACGCCTGGCCCGAACCCCAAGACTTCACGATAGGCGGAACCGCCAAGACGAAGCCGCACCAGCCACCGCCCCACCCAGACTCGCCCCCACCACGCACCACAAAAACCAACCCCAGCGTGGTCCCCAACCACAGCGTCTCCGCGAGCCCTGCGAGCGGAGACTTCACCGCCGCGCGCCCTCTTTCAGGCCCGCCAGGGCCTCCCAACTCGCGACGGCAGGTCGCCCCCCTAAAAACAAAGCCGCACTTACGCTGGAAGTCAGGGGCGACCTGGCGGCGCGAGTTTGTGAGCGCGCTGGCCAAAAAACACAGGCTTCTAGCCGCACCTCAGGACGCAACCAAAGACCCGCACCGCCGCTGGGTGCCAGGGGCGACCTGGCGGCGCGAGTTTGTAAGCGCGCTGGCCAAAAAACCAGACTCAAAACCGAGCCGCAACCCCGACAAACTCACTGGCCCGAGCGGCAAGCCCAGCCAGGCTCCCCCCGGCAAGAGCATCCCCGAGCAGCGGAGTAGCCGCGGCGACAGCAATAGCCCCAGCCCCCAGGTACCCCTCGACGTCGGCAAGGTGCACCCCGCCGGTGGGCACGAGCGGAACATCCGGCATCGGCGCCCGTACCGCCCGCAGGTACGCCACCCCACCCACCGCCGCCACGGGAAAAACCTTCACCGCGGCTGCGCCCAGCCGCCAAGCCTGATCGATCTCGGTCGGCGTGAGCGCACCACAGATCACCGGCAGTCCTCGCTCGTGCGCGCGCTCAAGCACCCCCGGGTTGACCGTGGGCGTAACCAGATAGGACGCCCCGGCATCAGCGGCGATGTCCACATCGGACGGTTCACGGACACTGCCCGCGCCGACCCAGACACCGTCGCCGAGCCCTTTGCGAATCGCGGCGATCGCCCCGGGCGCACCAGGGGTGGTCAGCGTCGCCTCGAGCAGGCGCACGCCTGCCGCGTGCAGGACCGTCGCCGCGTCGGTGAACCGGCTCGCGTCCGTGGCGCGCAGGATCGCGACCAGCCGGTGTCGCGCGAGGTCGTCCTGGAAGTCCTGCACGATCATGCGGCGGGGACCACGGCTGTGCCGGTGTAGGTCACCCCGGCCTCGTCGAAGTCCTTCAGCGTCGCGTCGACGGTCGGCTGCGAGCCGCCGACTGTGAGGTCCAGCAGGACCCGGACGGTGAAGCCCGCTTTCGCCGCGTCCAGCGCGGTGGCCCGGACGCAGAAGTCGGTCGCGATGCCGACGACCTCGACCTCGGTGACCTCGTGCTCGTGCAGCCAGGCCTCCAGTGTCTTGCCGTCGTCCGCGTTGCCCTCGAAGCCGGAGTACGCGGCCGTGTACTCGCCCTTCGAGAACACCGCGCCGATCGGGACGACGTCCAGCGCGGGGTGGAAGGACGCGCCGGGCGTCCCGGCCGCGCAGTGGCGCGGCCAGCTGGTGGTGAAGTCCGGCGTCTCGCTGAAGTGGTCGCCGGGGTCGACGTGGTAGTCGCGGGTGGCGACGACGTGGTCGTAGCCACCCGCGGCGGCCTGCTTCGAGATCGCCGCGGCCGCGGCCGCCCCGCCGGGCAGGCCGAGCGACCCGCCTTCACAGAAGTCGTTCTGCACGTCCACCACGATCAGGGCGGTCCCCATGGCAACTCTCCCTCTCAGAGAAACAACGTCGGAATGGCGGGGTCGCCGTGCGAGAGCTTGAGGCCCTCCCATGGCAGGCTCACCAGCGCACGGCGCAGGCGCTGCCGCGCGTCGTCCAGTGAAGGCAAATCATCCACGGTCCGCCCGGCGCGGACCAGGGGGATCTGCAGCGGCTCGTCGTGCTGGCCGGGTTCCGGCGCGTTGTCACCCGACCAGACGACCTCCTCGACGGCGGTGCCGGTGTCGCGGTGGCGGCGCAGCGCGGTCTTGCGGCCGCCGCGGGACTCCTTGTGCGCGCTCCGCTTGGCGACGGGCCTGCCGTCGACCTCGACGAGCTTGTAGACCATTCCCGCGGTCGGGGCACCCGATCCGGTGACGACCGAGGTGCCGACGCCGTACGCGTCGACCGGTTCGGCGCGCAGGGCCGCGATGGCGTGCTCGTCGAGGTCACCCGAAACGACGATCCGGGTGTCCTTCGCGCCGAGCGAGTCGAGCTGCTCGCGGGCCTTGCGGGCCAGCGGGCCGACGTCGCCGGAGTCGATGCGGATCGCGCCGAGCTCCGGCCCGGCCACGCGGACGGCGGTCTCGATGCCCGCGGTGATGTCGTAGGTGTCCACCAACAGGGTGGTGTCCGCGCCCATCTTGTCGACCTGCGCGCGGAACGCCTGCTCCTCGCTGTCGTGCAGCAGCATGAAGGCGTGCGCGACGGTCCCCCTGGTGGGGATGCCGTAGCGGCGCCCGGCCTCGAGGTTGGACGTCGTGGCGAACCCGGCGAGGTACGCCGAGCGCGCGGCGGCGACGGCCGCGTACTCGTGGGTGCGCCGCCCGCCCATCTCGATGATCGGCCTGCCATGCGCCGCGCTGGACATCCGGGCGGCGGCGGAGGCGATCGCGCTGTCGTGGTTGAGGATCGACAACGCCAGCGTCTCCAGCACCACGGCCTCGGCGAAACTGCCGGTCACGGTGAGGATCGGCGAGCCGGGGAAGTAGAGCTCGCCCTCGGCGTAGCCGTCCATGTCCCCGGAGAACTCGTAGTCGGCGAGCCAGGAAAGGGTGGCGTCGTCGACCACGGCGGTGCTCTCCAGCTGGGAGAGCTCCGCGTCGGTGAACCTGAAGTCCGCGATCGCGTCGAGCACGCGCGCGGTGCCGGCGACGACGCCGTAGCGCCGCCCGTCGGGCAGCCGTCGGGCGAAAACCTCGAACACGCAGGGCCGCTGGGCGGTCCCGTCGGCGAGCGCGCTGCCCAGCATGGTCAGCTCGTAGTGGTCTGTGAGCAGCGCCGTGCTGGCGCTCGTGCTCGACTCCGGGAAACCCATGGTGCCAGCCTATTCACCCACATGGCCGGACCTGCCAACCCATACCGGGTAGCTTCCGTGACACCATGGAGCGCATGTCCACGCCTGTCGCGTCCGAACAGACGCAGGTCGATCCTCTCGGGGTCGAGGTCACCGCCGAGGACAAGCCGTGGCGGACAGTCGTCTGGAACGACCCGGTCAACCTCATGTCCTACGTGACGTACGTGCTCCAGAAGCTGTTCGGTTACAGCCGGGACCACGCCACCAAGCTCATGCTCGACGTCCACAACAAGGGCAAGGCCATCGTGTCGTCCGGCTCGAAGGAAAAGGTGGAGATCGACGTGGCGAAGCTGCAGGCCGCTGGTCTCTGGGCGACGATGGAACAGCCCACGTGAGCCCCGACGCACATCCTCCCGAGGAGGCCTGGTCATGAAGGGCTGGAGCCGTAAGGGCGAATACATCTTCGCCGGTTTCGAGCAGCAGGAAGCAGCGGTGCTGCGCGGTCTGGTCAGCCAGCTCGAGGACATGCTGACCGCGCGCGCCGAAGAGGCCCCGCAGGACGAGTTGGCCGAGCTGACCGGCATTCGCACCGGCCCGACGGAGTCCCCGGACGACCCGGTGCTCTCGCGGCTGCTGCCGGACTTCCATCGGCTCGACCCGGACAACCCGACGCGCGAGGACCTCGATTCGGCCGCCGCGATGCGGTCGCTGCACGAGCCGGAGCTGCTCGACGCGAAGGTCGGTGTCGCCCAGCTCGTGCTGGGGACCCTCCCGCGCGACGGCGGCGAGGTCGAGCTGACCGAGGAGCAGGCCGACGCCTGGCTCGGCGCGCTCAACGACGTCCGGCTGGCGCTGGGCACCGCGCTGGACGTCACCGACGACATGCCCGACGAGCTGCCGGACGACGACCCGCGCTCGCCGCACCTCGGCGTCTACCACTGGCTGACCTGGGTGCAGGAGACACTGATCCAGGCGCTGGTCACTTCTTGAGCGGCCTCACTGACGTCCCGGGGGTGCTGGTCGGGCACCACGAGCGGCTCGGCGGTGGCTGGGCCACCGGGACGACGGTGGTGCTGGTGCCGGGGAGCGCGACGGGCGCGGTCGACCAGCGCGGCGGAGCGCCCGGCACCCGCGACACGAACCTGCTCGAGCCCGAGAACCTGGTGCAGCGGGTGAACGCGATCTGCCTGTCCGGCGGCAGCGCGTACGGCCTCGCGGCGGCCGACGGCGTGATGCGCTGGCTCGCGGAGCGGAACCTGGGCTTCCGGGTCGGGCCGGAGCCCTACGAGGTCGTGCCGATCGTGCCCTCCGCGGTGCTGTTCGACCTGCCCCGTGGCGCCTGGGGCAACCGTCCGGACGCCTCTTTCGGGTACGCGGCCTGTGAAGCGGCCACGAGTGGACAGGTCGCGCAGGGCGTCGCGCAGGGCGTCGCGCAGGGCGTCGCGCAGGGCACTGTGGGCGCGGGCGCCGGTGCGGCCGTCGGTTCACTCAAAGGGGGGATCGGTACGGCGAGTGAGGTGGTCGACGGGTTCACCGTCGGCGCGCTGGCCGCTGTCAACGCTTCCGGGCAGGCTGTCGATTTCACCACCGGCCGCCCGTTCGCGGCGGATCATGAGGTCGGCGGCGAGTTCGGCGTCCGCTGGCCGGACCGGTCCGCCGAGGTGCCGCCGATCACCACCGACCTGAACACCACCATCGGCGTGGTCGCGGTCGACGCGGCCCTGTCGAAGGCGGAGTGCCGGCGGCTGGCCGTCGCGGCGCAGGACGGCCTGGCCCGCTCGGTGCGTCCCTCCCACACGATGTTCGACGGCGACACGGTCTTCGCGCTCGCGACCGGCGCGCGTGAGTTGCCGGAAGAGAGCGGTTCGTTCGGCTCGCCGCAGCGCGCGGGCGCGCTGGACAAGCTCTGCTCGGCGGCCGCACGGGTCTTCGCCAGGGCGATGGTCCACGGCCTGCTGGCCGCCGAGACCGCGGGCGGCGTCACGGCCTATCGCGACGTCTGGCCGGAAGCGTTCTAGGAGGCTGCTGAATAATCGGCGTGTCTCCTTGAAATGGCATGCTGAGCTGGGAGAATAGTGTCATGCAGGGTGTGGAGCGGGCGGATCGGGAGTTTCTGGACGCGCGAGCACTGGTCGGTCA
>NZ_JAYMZS010000126.1:0-25060 GCF_035828755.1 Amycolatopsis sp. H20-H5
TCGTCCCGGAGACCGGCACGACCGGGGCGTCCAGCGCGTCCACCGCGCGCGACGTCGGCCGGGAGGCCGAGCAGGTCGGGCAGTGGAAGGGCCTGCACGAGCTGCTCTACGCGGTCGCGGGCCAGGACCCGTTCGACGAGGGCTTCGGTGGCTGGAACAGCACCTACGACGGCGAACCGCTGCCGCTGGCCGACATGCGGGCCTGGCGCGCGGCGACCGTCGGCGCGATCCGCGCCCTGGAACCTCAGCGGGTGCTGGAGATCGGCGTCGGCAGCGGCCTGATCCTGTCCCAGATCGCCCCGGCGGCGCGGTTTTACCGGGGCGTCGACCTGTCCCAGCAGGTCATCGACCTGCTGCGGCGGCGGGTGGCCGAAAATCCGGAACTGGACGGCAAAGTCGAGCTGCTGGCGCGCCCGGCGCACGAGTTCGGCGGCCTGCCCGCGGGCCGGTTCGACACCGTCGTGATCAACTCGGTCGCGCAGTACTTCCCGAGCGAGGCCTACCTGGTCGACGTGCTCCGGCAGGCGATGGACCTGCTGGTGCCCGGCGGCTCGCTGTTCCTGGGCGACCTCCGCAACCTGCGCCTGCTGCGCGCGCTGCGGGCGGGCGTCGAGGTCACCCGCGCCGGTGACGAAGCCCGGCTGGGCGCGGTCGACTCCGCCGTCGCCTGGGAGGGCGAGCTGCTGCTCGACCCGGACTTCTTCGCGGGTCTCGGCGGCCGGATCGACGGGATCGAGCGGGTCGACCTGCGGCTCAAACCGGCCTCCTACGACAACGAACTGAGCCGTTACCGCTACGACGTCGTCCTGCGCAAGGGCGAGCCCGTCCCGGCCGTCGACGTCCCCGAGCTGTCCTGGACGGACGCCGCGACGCTGAGCGCGTATCTGGCGTCCGCGCGCCCCGGCCACCTGCGTCTCGTCGGCGTGCCCAACGCGCGGCTCGCCGCCGACCTCGCCGCGCTGCGGGACCTGGGTGGCGAGGTTTCCGCGCAGGCGGGGACGGCCGCGGATCCCGACGCGCTGATCGAGCTGGCGGCCGGGTCCGGCTATCGCGCGGTCGCCACGTGGACGGCAGCGGCCGACGACGGCCGGTTCGACCTGCTGCTGGCCCCCGCGGAGTCCACAGTGGACGTCTTCGGCAGCTACCTGGCCGGTGCGCCGCGGCCGGTGGTGGCGAACACCCCGGTGGCCTTCCGTGACGCCGCCTCGCTGCTCAAGGAACTGCGGGCACTGACCGAAGAAGCCTTGCCGCACCACATGGTCCCGTCGGCGTTCGTCGCGCTCGACAGGCTGCCGGTCATGACCAACGGCAAGCTCGACCGCGCCGCCCTGCCGGAGCCCGACTTCGCCGCGATGGCGGGCGGCCGCGCACCGCGCACCCCGCGTGAGGAGATCCTCTGCGCGGTCGTCGCCGACGTCCTCGGCTTGGCGACCGCAGGCGCCGACGACGATTTCTTCGTGCTCGGCGGCGACAGCATCCTGTCCATCCGGCTGGTGCTCGGAGCGGCCGCGCGCGGCCTTGTCATCACCCCGCGCCAGGTGTTCCAGCACCGCACCCCCGAGGCGCTGGCGGCCCGCGCCGAGGTCGCGACCGAGCAGGCCGAAACCCCGGGACTCCCGCTGCTGCAGCTGTCCGGCGCCGATCGCGCGGAGCTGGCCGGGTACGCCGAGATCCTGCCGGTCACCCCGCTGCAGGAAGGGTTCTACTTCCACGCGCAGTTCGACGAACAGGCCGAGGACGTCTACACCGTCCAGGAGGTCTTCGACCTGGACGGCCCGGTGGACCCCGCCGCGCTGCACCGCTCGCTGACCGGCCTGGTGGCCCGGCACGCGTCGTTGCGGTCCGCCTTCCGCCAGCTCGGCGACGGCCGCGTCGTGCAGCTTGTCGCCGCCGAGGCCGAGCTGCCGTGGCGCGAAGCCGACTTGCGGGAGACAGCCGACCAGGTCGGCGCGGTCGCCGCCGAGCTGTCGGCCGACCGGGCCCGGCGGTTCGAGCTCGACCGGGCGCCGCTGCTGCGCGCCACCCTGATCCGGCTCGGCGAGGGGCGCAGCCGGCTCGCGCTGACCTTCCACCACATCGTCGTCGACGGCTGGTCCGTCGTGGTGATGGTGCGGGAGATCGTGGCCCGCTACGCACCCGAAGGCGTTCCCGTGACGCTGCCTGAGCCGAGTTCCCGCGCGGAGCACCTGCGCCGTCTCGCCTCCCGCGACGCCGACGCGGCCAGGAGTGCCTGGCGGACGGCGTTGTCCGGCATCGAGGAGCCTACCCGGCTCATCGCCACCCCCGCGGGCGTCCGCCGCCCGGCGAAAGTCCAGCTGACGCTCGACGAGCAGGTCACCGGTGCCTTGCTGGCGGTGACCCGCGAACGCGGCCTGACCCTCGGCACCGTCCTGCACGGCGCCTGGGGACTGCTGCTCGGCAGGCTCACCGGCCGCGGCGACCTGCTGTTCGGCAGCACGGTCTCCGGCCGCGGCGCCGACGTCGCGGGCATCGATTCCGCCGTCGGCCTGTACATCAACACGCTGCCACTGCGCCTGCGCTGGGCCGGTGGCGACACTCTGGCCGGGCTGCTGCGGCGGCTGCAGGACGAGCAGGCCGCACTGCTGGACCACCAGCACCTGGGCCTGGCCGAGCTGCAACGCCTGGCCGGGTTCGGGCAGGAGGAGCTGTTCGACACCCTGGTGGTCGTCGAGAACTACCCGCGTGGGGCCTTCGCGGCAGGCGAGCTGCGGGTGTCGGGCGTCGAGGTGATCGACGCGGTGCACTTCCCCGTCGCCCTGATCGCGACCCCGGGCCGCACCCTCGCGTTCAGCCTGAAGTTCGACGCCGCCCGGCTCGACGCCCCCGCGGCGGAACTGCTCGCCCAGCGGTTCGTCCGCGTGCTGGAGGCCATGGTCGCGGACCTGGACCAGCCGGTGTCCACTGTGGAACTCCTGTCGTCCCGGGAACGCGGCAGGCTGGCCGAGCTCAACGCCACCGCGCACCCGGTCGCCGAGCGGACGCTCGTGCGGGCGATCGCCGAACAGGTGGCGAGGACCCCCTCGGCGACGGCCGTGGTGTTTGAGGACCATGAAATGTCCTATGTGGACCTCGACGGTCGGGCGGAAGCGCTGGCCCGTCGCCTGCGGGCGCGCGGCGCGGGGCCGGACCAGATCGTCGCCGTGGCCGTGCCGCGCTCGGCGGAGCTGATGGTCGCGCTGCTCGGGGTGCTCAAGTCCGGCGCCGCGTACCTGCCGATCGACCTGGACCTCCCCGCCGATCGCGTCGCCTACCTGCTCGGCGACTCCGGCGCGCACCTGGTGGTGACCGGGCAGGACACGCTGCTGCCGAACGGGTTCGAGCGGATTCCGATCGATACGGCCGAGGTCCCCGTGGAGCTGCCGGGCGCGCAGGCGGGGCCGGACGACGCGGCGTACCTGATCTACACCTCGGGCTCCACCGGCAGGCCGAAGGGCGTGCTGGTCAGCCATCGCGCGATCGTCAACCGGCTCGCCTGGATGCAGCACGAGTACCGTCTCGTCGCGGACGACCGGGTCCTGCAGAAGACGCCGTCGAGCTTCGACGTGTCCGTCTGGGAGTTCTTCTGGGCGCTGTGCGAGGGCGCGGCCGTCGTGCTGGCGAAGCCGGACGGACACCGCGACCCCGCGTACCTCTCCCGGATGATCCGGGAGCAGCGGATCACCACCCTGCACTTCGTGCCGTCGATGCTCACGGCGTTCCTGAACGCCACCGAGACCGCCGACGAGCTGCGCGACCTGCGTCGCGTGTTCTCCAGCGGCGAGGCCCTCACCACCGAGACCGCTGCCCGCTGGCGTTCGCTCACGGGCGTGCCGCTGCACAACCTGTACGGCCCGACCGAGGCCGCCGTGGACGTCACCTCGTTCGCGTACGACGGGACCGCCGGGACGACCGTGCCGATCGGGCACCCGGTCTGGAACACCCGCGTGCACGTGCTCGACAGCTGCCTGTGCCCCGCGCCCGACGGTGTCGCGGGAGAGCTCTACCTCGCCGGAGTCCAGCTGGCCCGCGGCTATCACGGCCGTCCGCGCCTGACCGCCGAACGGTTCGTCGCCGATCCGTTCGGCGAGCCCGGCCAGCGGCTCTACCGCACCGGCGACCTGGTGCGCCGCCGTGCCGACGGCGAGCTCGAGTACCTCGGCCGGACCGACCGCCAGGTCAAGATCCGCGGCAACCGGATCGAGCTCGGCGAGATCGAAGCCGTGCTCGCCGCGCAGCCCGGGGTCACCGCCGCCGCGGTCGTCGCCAGGGACGGCATGCTCGTCGCCTACACGGCCGGAACCGCCGACGTCGACCAGCTGCGCCTCGCGCTCACGGAAGCCTTGCCCGCGCCCATGGTGCCGGGTGCGTTCGTGGCGCTGGCCGCGTTCCCGCTCACACCGAGTGGCAAGCTCGATAGCCGTGCCCTGCCAGCGCCGGTCGTCGCACAGCCGGTGGCCGCCGCGTCGCCGCGCGACGATCGGGAACGCGCGCTCGCCGGGATCTTCGGTGAGGTCCTCGGCCTGGCCGAGGTCGGCGCCGACGGGGACTTCTTCCTGCTCGGCGGCGACAGCATCTCCTCGATCAGCGTGTCCAGCCGGGCCCGCCGCCTGGGCTTCGACCTGAGCCCCAAGGACGTGTTCGAGCACAAGACCCCGGCCGCGCTGGCCGCACGGTGTGCCGGGCCGGTGCTGCCCGCCGGTCCGGTGGCCGATCCGGACGGCGTCGGTGACCTCCCGCTGCTGCCCGGGGTGCACCGGCTGCGAGAGCTCGGTGCCGCCGCCCAGCCGGAGTCCGCGGTGCTGCGGGTCCCGGCCGACGCCGACCTCCAGTCGCTCGCCGCCGCGCTGCAAGTGGTGCTCGACCACCACGACGGCCTGCGCCTGAAGCTCACGCGGGTCGCGTCCGTGCTGTGGTCGCTGGAGATCCTGCCGCCGGGCGCGATCGCGGCCACCGACCTGCTCCGCCCCGCCGAAGACACGATCGCCGCCGAGGCCGAAGCGGCCGCCGCGCGGCTCGACCCGGATTCCGGCACGCTCCTGCAGGCGGTCTGGTTCGCCGACGGGCGACTGCTGCTTCTCGCGCACCCGTTGCTGCTCGACGCGGACTCGTGGCCGGTGCTCGCCGCGGACCTCGGCGAGGCGTGGACGGCCCACACGGCGGGCCGCGCTCCCGCGCTCGCCCCCGTGGAGACCTCGCTGCGCACGGCCGCCCGCCAGGTCACCGAACGCGCCCAGAAGCCGGAGCTCGTGGGCGAGCTGGAGCACTGGGCGGCCGTGCTGGCGCCCGGCGCGACCGCGGTGACGGGAGACATCTCCGAGCAGGAGGTTCGACTGTCCGTTGAGGACAGTGCGACACTGGTCGGCGCGCTACCCGCGGCCGTGCACGGCACCGTCACGGATGTCGTGCTCGCCGCGCTGGCGATCGCGGTCGGCGGGGAGCTCCTGGTCGACGTGCAGGCGCGCTCGACGGATCTGCCCGGCACGGTCGGCGCTCTGCACGACCTCCGCCCGGTGCGGCTTTCGGCCGAAGGCGAACCGCCCGCGATTCTCAAGCAGGTCAAGGAAACCGTCCGCGAGTCGCCCGGCGGCTACGGCCTGCTGCGCTACCTCAGCGCCCAGACCGCACCGCTGTTCGCCCAGCTGGCCCGGCCGTCCGTGCTCCTGCGCTACGCGGGCCGCGTGCCCGCCGGGGCCGGGGACTGGGACTTCGCCGGAGGGGTCACCGCGTCCCCTGCCGGGGACCACGCGCTGCGCGTCGGCGTCGCCTGCGAGGACACCGCGGACGGGCCACGGCTGGTCGCCACCTTCGCCGGGGCCGACGCCGACGCGCTGGCCGAGCGCTGGACGGCAGCCCTGCGGACACTGGCCGCCGGTGCCGGGACCCCGGCCGGGCTCACCCCGTCCGACCTGGGGCTGATCGCACTGGGCCAGGACGAGATCGACCGCGTGGAGCGGCTGAGCCCGGCGCCGCTGTCGGACATCTGGCCCCTGTCGCCGCTGCAGGAAGGCCTGTTCTTCCACTCCAGCTACGACCAGGCGCGCGTCGACATCTACACCATCCAGGAGGCGATCGACCTAGACCGCCACCTCGACCTCGACCGGCTGCGCGCGGCCTGCGCGGCGATGCTCCGCCGGACTCCCAACCTGCGCGCCGGATACACCAGCGAGGGCCTGCGCGGCCCCGTGCAGTTCGTCGCGTCCGCGCTCGAACCACCACTGTCCGAAGTGGACCTGACCGGCCTGCCCGCTGACGAGCGGCAGGCCCGGCTGGACGCGCTGATGGCCGAAGACCGGGCGACCAGGTTTGCCCTCGACGCGCCCCCGCTGTTCCGGCTGACCCTGGTCCGGCTGGCGGGCGACCGCGACCGCCTGGTGATCAACCGGCACCTGCTGCTGTGGGACGGCTGGTCCGCCTGGCTCTTCGTCGAACGGCTCTTCGCGCTCTACGAGCTCTCCGGCGACGACCGCACCCTGCCCGCCGCCGGGTCCTATGTGGACTATCTGGACTGGCTGTCCGATCAGGACGTCGAGGTGGCCACCTCGGCCTGGCGCGACGCGCTGTCCGGCCTCGCCGAGCCGACGCTGGTCGGACCGGCGAGCACCGGCCTGGCACCGGCCACCCCGGTGAACCTCGACACCCACCTGTCCGAACAGCTCACCGAACGCCTGCGGGTGCGGGCGCGGCGGCACGGGCTGACCGTCAACACGGTGCTCAACGCCGCCTGGGGACTGGTCCTGTCCACTGTGGTCGGTCGCCAGGACGTGGTGTTCGGCGCCGCCGTCGCGGGCAGGCCCGCCGCCGTCCCGGACATCGAGAGCACCATCGGCCTGTTCCTCAACACCGTGCCCGCGCGCGTCCGGTTCGACCCGGCCGAGCCGGTGCTGGACCTGCTGCGGCGGGTGCAGTCGGAGCGGATGGACCTCACGCCGTACGAGTTCATGAGCCTCGGCGTGCTGCAGCGCGAGGCGGGGCACCGTGTCCTGTTCGACACGTTGTTCGTGCTGCGCAACGACGACGGCGACGAGCGGCTCGCCGGACTGCGCCGCCGTCACGGGATCGCCGGGATGGTCAACGTCGACGCGACGCACTACCCGCTCACGCTGGTCGCGACCCCGGGCGCCCGGATGCGCGTCACGCTGTCCTATCGGGAGGAGATCTTCGACGGCGACGCGGCCGCCGCGCTGCTGGCCCGCTTCACCTCGCTCGTCGAGCAGCTCATAGGGGACTTCACCGCCCCCGTCGGCGCGCTGGACACGGTGTCGCGGCCCGAACGCGCCGCGCTGGCCGCGGACTGGGCGGCCACCGAGCACCCGCTGATCGACGACACCGTCGCCGACCTGCTCACCGCCCAGGCCGCCCGCACCCCGGACGCGACGGCGCTCGTGTTCGGCGGGCACAGCCTGACCTACGCCGAACTGGACGCGCGGATCAACCGGCTGGCCCGGCTTCTGCTGGCCAGGGGAGCCGGGCCCGAGCAGGTCGTCGCGCTCGGGCTGCCGCGGTCGATCGAGATGGTCGTCGCGCTGTTCGCCGTGCTCCGCACGGGCGCGGCGTACCTGCCCCTGGAGCTGGACTACCCCGCCGACCGGCTCGCGATGATGCTGGCTGACGCCCGGCCACTGTGCCTGGTGTCCACCGCCGCCGTGTCCGCGACGCTGCCCGAGGGCACCCCGCGCGTGCTGGTCGACGACGAGGACCTGCTCACCGGCGTCAGCGACGGCGAGATCACCGACGCCGAGCGGCCGCTGTTCGCCCGCGGGCGCGCCGGACGGCTGGAACACCCGGCGTACGTCATCTACACCTCGGGTTCCACCGGGAAGCCGAAGGGCGTCGTCACCCCGTATCGCGGGCTGACGAACATGCAGCTCAACCACCAGGAAGCGATCTTCGCCCCGGCGATCGCGTCGGCGGGCGGGCGGCGGCTGCGCATCGCGCACACCGTGTCCTTCGCGTTCGACATGTCCTGGGAAGAGCTGCTGTGGCTCGTCGAGGGCCACGAGGTCCACGTGTGCGACGAGGAGCTGCGGCGCGACGCGCAGGCGCTGGTCGCGTACTGCGACGAGCACCAGGTCGACGTCGTGAACGTGACGCCGACCTACGCGCACCTGCTGATCGAGGAAGGCCTGCTGGACAACCACCGCCCGGCGCTGGTCCTGCTCGGCGGCGAGGCCGTGTCGGAGTCGGTGTGGAACCGGCTGCGCGACACCGAAGGCACCTACGGCTACAACCTCTACGGCCCCACCGAGTACACGATCAACACCCTCGGCGGCGGGACCACCGACAGCGACACCCCGACCGTGGGCAAGCCGATCTGGAACACCCGCGCGTACCTCCTCGACGCTTGGCTGCGCCCGGTCCCCGACGGCGTGGCGGGGGAGCTCTACATCAGCGGCACCGGCCTGGCCAGGGGTTACCTCGGCCGCCCGGCGCTGACGGCCGAACGGTTCGTGGCCGACCCGTTCGCCGTGGGCCGGATGTACCGCACCGGCGACCTCGTGCGCCGCCGCGCGGACGGCAACCTCGACTTCCTCGGCCGGACCGACGACCAGGTCAAGATCCGTGGCTACCGCGTCGAACTCGGCGAGATCGAGTCCGCGCTGAGCGCGCACCCGCAGGTGGCGCAGGCGGCCGTGATCGCCAGGCCCGACCCGGCGGCCCCCGGGCTGCAGCGGCTCATCGGCTATGTCGTGCCCGCCGAGCTCAGCGGCGAGGCCCGCGACGAGGCCGAGGCGGACCAGGTCGGCGAGTGGCAGCAGATCTACTCCGACGAGTACACCGAGATCCCCACCGCGCTGTTCACCGAGGACTTCGCGGGCTGGGACTCCAGCTACGACGGCGCGCCGATCGCGCTGGACCACATGCGGGAATGGCGTGCGGCGACCGTCGCCAGGATCACCGAGCTGCGCCCGGAGCGCGTGCTCGAGATCGGCGTCGGCACCGGCCTCCTGATGGGGCAGCTGGCACCGATCACCGCCGAGTACTGGGGCACCGACCTCGCTGCCCCGGTGATCGCCAAGCTGACCAGTGAGCTGGCACAGGACCCCGGGCTGGCGGCGAAGGTGACGTTGCGGGCCCAGCCCGCGCACGTGTTCGACGGCCTGCCCCGCGGGCACTTCGACACGATCGTGATCAACTCGGTGATCCAGTACTTCCCCAGCGTCGACTACCTGACGGGCGTCCTGACCAGGGCACTGGACCTGCTGGTGCCGGGCGGTTCGCTGTTCGTCGGCGACGTCCGGAACCTGCGGCTGGCGCGTTCGTTCCACACGGCCATCCAGCTGACCCGCGCCGACGCGACCTCCGACATCGCCCAGCTGCGCCGCGCGATCGAACGCGGGGCGGCGCTGGAGAAGGAACTGCTGATCGATCCGGACTACTTCGCCGCGCTCGCGCGGAGTCAGGACGCCGGGGCGCAGGTCCGCGTCAAGCGCGCGAAGCTGCACAACGAGCTGAGCCGCTACCGATACGACGTGGTGCTGCGCAAGGAACCCGCCGAGTCCGTCTCGGTGGCCCAGGCCCGGCGGGTGCCTTTCGCATCGCTCTCCGACGTCGAAGCGCTGCTGTCCGAGCGGCCTGAGACGCTGCGTGTGAGCCGGATCCCGGACGCGCGGCTGGCCAACGAGTTCGAAGCGATGCGGGCACTCGACGCGGGCACGCCGCTGATCGACGTCCTCGACCTGTTCCGCGCCCCAGCCGGTGTCGAGCCGGAGTCGTTGCACGAGCTGGGCGAACGGCTCGGCTACACCGTGCACACCACCTGGTCGACCGGCGCGGACGGCCTGTTCGACGCGGTCTTCGTCCACGGTGGACAGTCCACAGTGTTCGGTCTTTACCTGCCAGCGTCGACCGGGACGAACCTCGCCCGGTACGCCACCAGCCCGACGGCGGCGCGCGGCGGCGGCGAGCTGATCCAGCGGCTGCGCGACGAGCTGAAGCTGCGGCTACCCGACTACATGGTCCCGGCCGCGTTCGTCACCCTGGGCAGCTTGCCGCTGACCGACAACGGCAAGCTCAACGTCCGTGCCCTGCCGGACGCGGATCCGGCGGTGACGCTCACCGCGAGCCGGGCGGCGGAGACCCCCGAGGAGGAGACGCTCTGCGCGCTGTTCGCGGAGGTGCTCGGCCTCGACCGGGTCGGCGTCGAGGACAGCTTCTTCGACCTCGGCGGCCATTCACTGCTCGCCACCCGGCTGATCAGCCGGGCCCGCACCGATCTCGGCGCCGAACTGGCCATCCGTGACCTGTTCGAGGCCCCGACCCCGGCCGAGCTCGCTCTGCGCGCTGGTTCCGGCGAGCCGGCGCGGGCCGGGATCGTCCCGGTCGACCGCCCCGAGCTGATCCCGCTTTCGCCCGCGCAGCAACGGTTGCTGCTGGTGGACCAGCTCGACCACAACGCGCGGGCGTACAACTTCCCGCTGATGGTCCGGCTGCGCGGCGGCCTGGACCTCGACGCTCTCCGGTCCGCGTTCGGCGACGTCCTCGGGCGGCACGAGGCCCTGCGCACGGTGTTCGCCGAGCACGACGGCACGCCCGCTCAGCACATCGTGGCCGATCCCGAACCGCCCTTCACCGTGGCGGGCGGGCGCGAGTCCGAGATCGCCGACCTGATCGCGGCGGCGGCCCGCAGGCCGTTCGACCTCACCCGTGAGCTCCCGGTTCGGCTGGACGTGCTGCGACTGTCCGAAGTGGATCATGTACTCGCGATGGTGCTGCACCACAGCGCGACCGACGAGTGGTCCGACCGGCCGTTCCTGCGTGACCTGACCACCGCCTACGAAGCCCGGCTCGCGGGTTCGGCGCCGGACTGGACGCCGTTGCCGGTGCAGTACGCGGACTACACGCTCTGGCAGCGTTCGCTGCTGGACGATGTCGCCCCGGAGCAGCTGCGGTTCTGGACCGAGACGCTGCGCGGGATTCCCGACGAGCTCGCACTTCCGCTCGACCGCGCCCGCCCGGCCCGGCCGACCGGTCGCGGCGGCAGGATCCACCTTGACCTGCCGCCGCGGCTCGGTGAGCAGCTCCGCGCGCTGTCGGCCAGTTCCGGCACGAGCCTGTTCATGCTGCTGCACGCCGGGGTCGCGACGCTGCTGCACCGGATGGGCGCCGGGGACGATCTGCCGCTGGGCGCGCCGATCGCGGGACGGACGGACGACGCGCTCGAAGAGCTCGTCGGGTTCTTCGTCAACACCCTCGTGCTGCGCGCGGACCTGTCCGGCGAGCCGACGTTCACCGAGCTCCTGTCGCGGCTGCGGGAGACCGACCTCGCCGCGTTCGGCAACCAGGACCTGCCGTTCGAGCGGGTCGTGGAAGCCCTCAATCCCGCGCGGGCCGCCGGGCGCAACCCGCTGTTCCAGGTGATGGTCGGCTACCACTACCGGCCCGCCGGCGACCCGGACCTGCTCGGGATGGCCACCGAGTGGCTGGCGCCGCCCACCGAGTCGGCCAAGTTCGACCTGCACTTCACGATGGTCGACGAGACCACGAAAGTCGCCCTGCAACTGGAGTACGCCGAGGACCTCGCCGGCGCGCGCACCGCGTCGCGCCTGCTGGACCGGCTCGTTTCGGTGCTGGGCCAGGCCGTCGCCCGGCCGGACCTGCCGGTGGCGTCGATCGACGTCCTCGGCCCGGACGAGCACGAGCTGGTGCTCTCGGCCTGGAACGACACCGCGCACGCGGTTGCCCCGGCGACGCTGCCGGACCTGTTCGAGGCCCAGGCCGCCCGCACCCCGGACACGACGGCCGTCGTCTTCGAGGGCGCCGAGCTGACCTACGCGCAGCTCGACTCCCGGGCGAACCAGCTCGCGCACTGGCTCATCGAGCAGGGCGCTGGCCCGGAATCCGTGGTCGCCGTCGCGCTGCCGCGTTCAATGGAGCTGGTCGTGGCGCTCTACGCCGTCCACAAGGCGGGCGCCGCGTACCTGCCGCTGGACACCGGCTACCCGGCCGGGCGGCTGGCGTTCATGCTCGCCGACGCCGCCCCGGTCCGCGTCCTCGACGAGCTCGGCCTGTTCACCCGGCTGGACTCCTACGACACCGCCAGGCCGCCACGCGAGCTGACCCCGGCGTCCCCGGCGTACGTCATCTATACCTCGGGTTCGACGGGACGTCCGAAGGGTGTCGTCGTTCCGCACGTGGGCATCGTAAACCGGCTGTTGTGGATGCAGGACGAGTATGGACTGTCCACATCGGATCGGGTGTTGCAGAAGACGCCGTCGAGTTTCGATGTTTCGGTGTGGGAGTTCTTCTGGCCCTTGATCACGGGGGCCACGCTGGTGGTGGCCAAACCGGAGGGGCACCAGGACCCGGTGTACCTCGTGGACCTGATCCGCCGCACCGGAATCACCACTGTCCACTTCGTCCCGTCGATGCTGGCCCTGTTCCTCGAAGAGCCCACGGCCGTGACGTGCACCCGCCTGCGCCGGGTGATCTGCAGCGGTGAGGCGCTGCCTGGTGAGCTCGCCCGCCGATTCCACGGCGTGCTGGACGCGGAACTGCATAACCTGTACGGCCCGACCGAGGCCTCGGTCGACGTCACGTTCCTGCCCGTCACGGGGGAGGGGCACCCGGGTTCCGTCCCGATCGGACGTCCGGTGTGGAACACCCGGGTGTACGTGCTCGACGCCCGGCTGCGGCCCGTTCCGCCCGGAGTCGCGGGAGAGCTGTACCTCGCGGGCGCCCAGCTGGCGCGCGGATATCTCGCACGGCCGGGCCTGACGTCGGAACGGTTCGTCGCCGACCCGTTCGGCGGCGCGGGCGAACGCCTGTACCGGACGGGCGACCTGGCCCGCTGGTCCGCCGACGGGGTGCTGGAGTTCCTCGGCCGGGCCGACGACCAGGTCAAGATCCGCGGGTTCCGCGTCGAGCTCGGCGAGATCGAGGCCGCGCTGACCCGGATGGTTTCCCACGCGGTCGTGGTGGTGCGGGAAGACCGGCTCGTCGCCTATGTCGTCGGGTCCACAGTGGATGGTGACGCGCTGCGCGTGTCGCTCGCCGAGACGCTGCCGGAACACATGGTGCCCGCGGCGATCCTTCGGCTGGACGAGATCCCGCTGACCCCGAACGGCAAGCTGGACCGCGCCGCGCTGCCCGCGCCGGAGTTCGCGACGGGAGCGGGCCGCGAGCCGCGCGACGCTCGTGAAGCGGCGCTCCGCGCGCTGTTCGCCGACGTGCTCGACGTCGACCAGGTCGGCGTCGACGACGACTTCTTCGCGCTGGGCGGGCATTCCCTGCTCGCCATGCGCCTCGCGGCCAGTATCCGCGTGGCGCTCGAAGCCGAGGTCTCCGTGCGGGACGTATTCGACGCGCCGACCGTCGCCCGGCTGGCCGAGCGGTTCGCGGGGCCGGGGGAGACCCGCCTGGCACTGGAAGCGGGCCCGCGCCCCGCCGTGCTGCCGCTGTCCGCGGCCCAGCAGCGACTCTGGTTCCTCTACCAGCTCGAAGGTCCGACGGCGACGTATAACATCCCGCTCGCGTGGCGCCTGCACGGAACTCTGGACGTCGAAGCGTTGTCCGCGTCCGTCGACGACGTGGTCGGCAGGCACGAAACGCTCCGGACGCTGTTCGGGGAGTCGGCCGGGGTCGCCACCCAGCGCGTCCTCGCCGAGGCACACGTCGAGGTCCGGCTGGACCCCGTCACCGACCTCGCGGCCCAGCTCACCGCGGCCGCGAGCCACGGTTTCCTGCTGGACGAGGAGCTCCCGCTGCGGGCGCACCTGTTCGCCGTCGCGCCGGACGAGCACGTCCTGCTGCTGGTCCTGCACCACATCGCGACCGACGAATGGTCACAGGGACCGCTGCTCGCCGACCTGGCCGCGGCTTACCGCGCCCGGCTCGGCGGGACGCCACCGGACCGGACGCCGTTGCCGGTCCAGTACACCGACTACGCCCTCTGGCAGCACGAGCTGCTCGGTGACGGGCTCGCCGCCGAACAGCTCGGGTTCTGGCGGGAGACACTGGCCGGGCTGCCCGACGAGCTCGCGCTCCCGGCCGACCGCCCGCGTCCCGCGGAGTCGACCCACCGCGGCGGCACCGTCACCTTCCCGATCCGCGCGGACCTCGCCGACGGCCTGCGCGCACTGGCCCGTACGGCCGGGGCCAGCATGTTCATGCTGGTCCAGGCCGCCGTCGCGACGCTCCTGCACCGGCTCGGCGCGGGCGACGACATCCCGCTCGGCGCGCCGATCTCCGGCCGCGCCGACGAGCGGCTGGAGGAGCTGGTCGGGTTCTTCGTCAACTCGCTCGTGCTGCGCACCGACCTGACCGGCGACCCGGGATTCGGGGAGCTGCTCGGGCGCGTCCGCGCGGCCGACCTGGCCGCCTTCGAGCACCAGGACCTGCCGTTCGACCGGCTCGTCGAGACGCTCAACCCGGAACGCTCGCTGTCGCGGCACCCGCTGTTCCAAGTCATGGTCGTCTACCTGCCCGCGGCCGCGGGCGGACTCGACCTGCCGGGACTGACCGCCCGCGAGGAGGCGTTCACCCACGACGTCGCCAAGTTCGATCTGGAGTTCGGCTTCCTGGAGGACACCGCGGGCGGCGCGATCTCCGGTGCCATCGAGTACAGCGCAGACCTGTTCGACCGGTCCACAGTGGACTCCTTCGCGCAAAGGCTCGTCAGGCTGCTGGAGCAGGTCGCCGCCGACGGTGACCGGCGGATCGGCGACCTCGACCTCCTCGGCCCCGACGAGCGGGCGCAGGTGGTTTCAGGCTGGAACGACACGGCGCGCGAGTTCCCGCGGACCACGCTGCCCGCGCTGTTCGAAGCCCAGGTCGCGCGCACGCCGGACGCCACCGCTGTCCTGTTCGGCGAGAGCTCGCTGACCTACGCGGAGCTGAACTCGCGGGCGAATCGCCTGGCCAGATGGCTGGTCGAACGCGGGGTCGGCGCGGAATCGGTCGTCGCCATCTCGCTGCCGCGCTCGCTCGAGCTCATCGTCGCGCTGTACGCGGTCCACAAGACCGGTGCGGCGTACCTGCCGCTGGACTCGGGCTATCCGGCCGAGCGGCTGGCGTTCATGCTGGACGACGCCGCGCCCGTCCGCGTGCTCGACGATCCCGCGCTGTCCGGTTCGCTGTCCGGCTACGACGACAGTGACCTGGACACGCGGATCGATCCGGCGTCCCCGGCGTACGTCATCTATACCTCGGGTTCGACGGGACGTCCGAAGGGTGTCGTCGTTCCGCATCAAGGCATTGTGAACCGGCTGTTGTGGATGCAGGACGAGTATGGGCTGTCCACATCGGATCGGGTGCTGCAGAAGACGCCGTCGAGTTTCGATGTGTCGGTGTGGGAGTTCTTCTGGCCCTTGATCACGGGGGCCACGCTGGTGGTGGCCAAACCGGAAGGACATCAGGATCCGGCCTACCTCGCGGAGCTGATTCGCACGACCGGGATCACGACTGTCCACTTCGTCCCGTCGATGCTGCGGGTGTTCCTCGCCGAGCCGACGGTATCGGGTTGCACCGGCCTGCGCCGGGTACTGAGCAGCGGCGAAGCCCTGCCTGCCGACCTGGTGGACCGCTTCTCCGAGGTACTGGACGCGAGGCTGCACAACCTCTACGGCCCGACCGAGGCCTCGGTCGACGTCACCGCCGCGCCCGCCCGCCGGGCCGAATCCGGGCTGGTCCCGATCGGACGTCCAGTGTGGAACACCCGCGTGTACGTGCTGGACGCGCACCTGCGTCCCGTGCCGCCGGGCGTGGCGGGAGAGCTGTATCTGGCGGGCGCGCAGCTGGCGCGCGGGTACCTCGCGCGGCCGGGCCTGACCTCGGAGCGGTTCGTCGCCGACCCGTTCGCCGACGGCGAGCGGATGTACCGCACCGGCGACCTGGCCCGCTGGAGCCGGGCCGGTGAGGTCGAGTTCCTCGGCCGTGCCGACGACCAGGTCAAGATCCGCGGGTTCCGCGTCGAGCTCGGCGAGATCGAGGCCGCGCTGACCGGGCATCCGGCGGTGACCCACGCCAGGGTCGTCGCCAGGGAGGACCGGCCGGGGCAGCGGCAGCTCGTCGCCTACGTGGTGCCGTCCGGCTCACTCGACGGCGTCGACCTGCGCGCCGACGTGGCCAGGACGTTGCCGGAGCACCTGGTTCCGTCGGCTGTCGTGACACTCGACGCGCTGCCGCTCACCCCGAGCGGCAAGCTCGATCGCCGGGAACTGCCCGCGCCGGACTACGCCGACGCCGTCTCCGACGACGCGCCGCGCACCCCGCGTGAAGAGCTGCTGGCGTCGCTCGTCGCGGGTGTGCTGGGGCTGGAGAAGGTCGGTGTGCACGACGACTTCTTCGGGCTCGGCGGCGACAGCATCGTGGCGATGCAGCTGGTCGGCCGGGTGCGCGCGGAAGGCCTGCTGCTCAGCCCGCGCGACGTGTTCCGGCACAAGACCGTGGCCGGGCTGGCGGCGGTCTGCACCGAGCGGCTCGACACGAAGACGGGCACCGGGGCGAGTTTGGTGGAGCTCGACGACGCCGAGCGGGCCGAGGTCCTCCGCCTGGCACCTGACACCGCCGAGGTTTGGCCGCTGACGCCGTTGCAGGCCGGGCTGCTGTTCCTGGCCTCGATGGACAGTGACGGACCCGACGTCTACACCGTGCAGATCGCGGTCGACCTCGAAGGGCCGGTGGACCCGGATCGCCTGCGCGCCTCGGCCCAGACGGTGCTGGACCGGCACGCCAACCTCCGGACTGGTTACCGCTACCTCGCCTCGGGCCGTCCGGTGGCGCTCGTCGCCCGCACGGCCGAGCTGCCGTGGCGCCGACTGTCCACAGTGGAGGACATCGACGCCGAGCTGGAGCGGGAACGCCGCCGGTTCGATCCGGCCGGGGCCCCGCTGCTCAGGTTCCTGCTGCTGGACCGGGACGGCGGCGGGCATCGGCTGGTGGTCACCCACCAGCACCTGCTGCTCGACGGCTGGTCCGTCCCGCAGCTGCTCGGCGAGCTGTCCGAGGTCTACGCAGGACGGGGCCGCACCCCCTCGCCCTACCGGCGCTACCTGGAGTGGCTCGCCGAGCAGGACCGCCCGGCCGCCGAGGCCGCCTGGCGCGACGCGCTCAACGGGCTCACCGAGCCGACCCATCTGGTCCCGGCCGATCCGCAGCGCGTTCCGGCGGCGCCGCACCGCCGGACGCTGGAGCTGTCCGCGGCGTCGACCGCGGCGCTGGGCGAACTCGCCCGCGCCCGCGGCCTGACGCTGAACACCCTGGTCCAGACCGCGTGGAGCTTGGTGCTCGCGAAGCTGACCGGACGCACCGACGTGGTGTTCGGCGCCACCGTCTCGGGCCGTCCGCCCGAGCTGGCCGGTGTCGAGCGGATGATCGGCCTGTTCATCAACACCGTGCCTGTCCGGGTCGCCTTCGACCCGGCCGAACCGCTGTCCGCCGTGCTGGACCGCGTCCAGGACCAGCAGTCCGCGCTCATCGCACACCACCATCTGGGCCTGGCCGACATCCAGCGCGCGGCGGGGCTCGGCGAGCTGTTCGACACGCTGATCGTGTTCGAGAGCTACCCGGGCGCCGACGAGGCCGAAGCCGAAGGCGGCCTGCGGGCGGAGATCGTCGCGCACGAGGATTCGACGCACTACCCGCTGACCTGGGCGGTCGAACCCGGTGAGCGACTGACGCTGGTCGCCGAGTACCGCGCGGACCTGTTCGAAGAGCAGGCGCCGCACCGGATCCTCGCCGCGATGGAGCTGCTGTTCGCGGCCATGGTGTCCGATGTGGACCAACCGGCGGGCCGGGTCGAGATCCTCACCGCCGCCGAGCGGGACCGGATCGTCGTGGCGTGGAACGACACCGCGGCCGAGGTCGCGCCGTCGACGATCGCGGAGCTGTTCGAGGACCAGGTGCGGCGCTCGCCGGACGAGGTCGCGGTGGTCTGCGCGGACGTCACGTGGACCTACGCCGAGCTCAACTCGCGGGCGAACCGGCTCGCCAGGACCCTGGTCGAACGCGGCGCGGGTCCCGAGGAGTTCGTCGCGCTGGCCCTGCCGAGGTCGGCGGACATGATGCTGGCGATCCTCGCGGTGCACAAGGCGGGCGCGGCGTACCTGCCGCTCGACCCGGACCAGCCTGCCGACCGGCTGGCCGCGATGCTCGCCGACGCCCGCCCGTGCCTCGTCGTCACCGAGGCGGGGCTGCTCGCCGGCATTCCGCGTTCCGACGCCGAGACGTTGCCGCTCGGCCAGACGCGCACCGGCCACCTGCCCGCGCACGACCTGACCGACGCCGACCGGCTCCGGCCGCTGAACCCGGCGCATCCGGCGTACGTCATCTACACCTCGGGCTCGACCGGGCGGCCCAAGGGCGTCGTGGTCGCGCACCGCAGCGTGGTGAACCTGTTCCACAGCCACCGCGAGGCGCTCTACCGGCCCGCGATGGCCGCGACGGGCAAGGCGCACCTGCGGGTCGGGCACGCGTGGTCGTTCTCCTTCGACGCGTCGTGGCAGCCGCAGCTCTGGCTGCTGGACGGGCACGCCGTGCACGTCGTGCCCGAACAGACCCGCCGCGACCCGGAGCTGCTCGCCGCGATGATCCGGCGGGACGAGTTCGACTTCATCGAGGTCACGCCGTCGTACTTCGCGCAGATGGCCGACGCCGGGCTGCTCGACGGCGACGACTGCCCGCTGGCCCTGATCGGCGTCGGCGGCGAGGCCGTGCCGGACGCGCTGTGGCGCAGGCTCGCCGGGCTCACCGGTACCGAGGCGGTCAACCTCTACGGCCCCACTGAGTCCACAGTGGACGCTCTGGTCGCCAGGATCGGTGACAGTGACAGGCCGCTCGTCGGGCGTCCCGTCGCCAACACTCGCGCCTACGTCCTGGACGGCGCGCTGCGTCCGGTGCCGCCGGGTGTCACCGGCGAGCTCTACCTGGCCGGGGGTGGTCTCGCCCGCGGGTACCTCGGGCGGTCGGCGCTGACGTCGGAGCGGTTCGTCGCCGACCCGTTCGGCGCGGGCGGGCGGCTGTACCGCACCGGCGACCTGGCCCGCTGGACCGCCGACGGCAGGCTCGGCTTCGGCGGCCGCGCCGACGACCAGGCGAAGATCCGGGGCTTCCGGATCGAACCGGCCGAGGTCGAGACGGCGCTGGCCCGCCACGAGCGCGTCGCGCAGGTGGTCGTGGTGGTCCGTGAGGGCCGGCCGCGGATCAAGCAGCTCGTCGCCTACGTGGTTCCAGTGTCCGCAATGGACACAGCGGACACCTTGGACACCGCGGAGCTGCGGCGGCACGCGGTCGAGTCGTTGCCGGACTACATGGTGCCCGCCGCGTTCGTCCTGCTGGAGTCCCTGCCGACGCTGTCGAACGGCAAGCTCGACCGCCGGGCGCTGCCCGCGCCGGACTACGCCGGTGAGCTGAGCGGCCGGGCGCCGGAGACCGAGCGGGAGAAGGTGCTGTGCGCCGTGTTCGCCGAGGTGCTCGGCGTGCCCGAGCTGGGCGTCGATGACGATTTCTTCGCACTCGGCGGCGACAGCATCGTCGCCATGCAGCTGGTCAGCCGGGCCAGGGCGGCCGGGCTGCGGATCTCGCCGCGGCACGTCTTCCAGCACCGGACGGTGAGCGGGCTGGCCGAGGTCGCGACCGAGCTGACCGGCCAGGCCGGTCCGGCCGACGACGGCACCGGCACGGTGGGCCTGACCCCGATCATGCACGCCATGCGGGAGCTGGGCGGTCCGATTTCGGGTTACCACCAAGCCGCGCTGCTGCGGACCCCGGCCGGGCTCGACCGCGCCCGGCTCGTCACCGTGCTGGGCGCGGTCGCCGGGCGGCACGACATGCTGCGCGCGCGGCTGGACCGTTCGGTCGAGGGCTGGGCACTGCGGGTGCCGGGGCCGGTGGACGTGACCGGCTGGATCGAGCACGTCGAGGTCACCGGTCTGGATCCCGCCGGGCTGACGGCGGTGATCGCCGAGCGGGCGCGGGCCGCGCGGGACCGGCTCGACCCGGACGGCGGCGCGATGGTGCGTGCGGTGTTCTTCCACGCGGGCCCCGCGCACGCCGGACGGCTGCTGGTGCTGGTGCACCACTTGGTGATCGACGGGGTCTCGTGGCGGGTCCTGCTGCCGGACTTCGCGGCGGCCTGGTCGGCCGTGGCGGCGGGCCGGTCACCGGAGCTGCCCGCGGTGGACACCTCGTTCCGCCGCTGGTCGGCCGCGCTGGCGTCGCGGGCACCGGCCCGTTCCGAGGAGCTCGCGCTGTGGACCTCGGTGCTCCGCGGCGGCGATCCGCTGCCGCTGGAGCGCGCGCTCGACCACGATCGCGACGTCGAGGCGACGGTCCGTTCGCTGTCGCTGACCCTGCCCGCCGAGCGCACCGCGCCCCTGCTGAGCGGGGTGCCCGCGGCGTTCCGGGCCACGGTGAACGACGTGCTGCTCACCGGCCTCGCGCTGGCCGTCGCCCAGTGGCGGCGGCGACGGCTCGGGCCGGACGCGGGCAACGCCGTGCTCGTCGACCTGGAGGGGCACGGCCGTGAGGAGGAGCTCGCGCCGGGCGCCGATCTGTCGCGGACCGTCGGGTGGTTCACCAGCGTCGTGCCGGTGTGCCTGGACCCGGGCGAGCTCGACCTCGACGACGCGCTGGCCGGTGGGCCGTCGGTGGACGTGGCGCTCGACCGGGTGCGAAGCCACCTCGATGCGCTGCCGGCGTCCGGGATCGGGCACGGGCTGCTGCGGCACCTCGACCCCGCCACCGGCGCCGAACTCGCGAAGTTCGCCAAGCCTCAGCTGGAGTTCAACTACATGGGCCGGTTCGGCCACCCCGAGGAGACCGACTGGTCCTATGCCCCGGAGGCCGACGCGGTCGACCTCGGCGCCGACCCCGGGATGCCGGTGTCGCACAGCCTCACGGTCAACGCGCTGACCGAGGACCGCGCGGACGGCCCGCGGCTCGGCGCGTATTGGTCGTGGCCGGAAGCCGTGCTGACCGAGGAGTCGGTCCGCGAGCTCGCGGAAACCTGGTTCACCGCATTGGACGCCCTCTCCGCCCGCGCGGCGGAGCTGACGAAGGAAAAAAAGGAGAGCAAGTCATGACCAACCCGTTCGAGAACGCCGACGGCACCTACTCGGTGCTGGTCAACGACGAGGGCCAGCACAGCCTGTGGCCGCAGTTCGTCGACGTCCCGGCGGGCTGGACGGCCGCCTTCGGCCCGGACACCCGCCAGTCCTGCCTGGACTACGTCGAGGCCAACTGGACCGACCTCCGCCCCCAGTCCCTCATCAAGGCCATGGCCGACCCCACCCCGTGATCCACCTGCCGTCACGCGTGTCTGGGCGGACATCACCGCGATGTCCGCCCAGACACGCGTGACGGCAGTCCAGACACGCGTGACGGCGGTGGGAACACGCGAGGCGGCCGTAGGGGGACGGCAAAAAGCCGGGCCGCGAAAGTACTCGCGACCCGGCTTTTCCGGTGGGCCTAGGAGGCGGGCTTGACCTCGGTGGCCGGGTTGCCGTCGACGGCGGCCGCGAGCTGCGGCACGAGTCGGTCGAGCTGGTAGGGCAGGCTCAGCACGGTGACGAATGTGGTCGCCGAGCCGTAGGTGCTGTTGTTCTCGATGAGGACGTCGCGCTTCTCCTTCGAGACCTTCAGCGCGGAGTACAGCTTGTCCTTGTCGAGCGTGGCGCGGCCGCCGCTGACGGTGTCGACCAGCCACACGAGCGCGTCACGGTCGAGCAGATCGGTCCGCTCCGCGCTGATGTTCGCGCCGAACTTGTCGCCGATGATCGTGTCGAGGTCGGCGGGGAGCTTGAAGCCGAGCGAGGTCAGCACCCGCGAGCGCGGATCCTGGCTGCCGTAGACGAAGTAGCCGTCGTAGATGGTCGCCATCAGGGCGCTCTTGCCCTCGAACTCCGGGTGGTCCTTGCGGGCCTGCGCGAACTTCGCGTCGACACCGGCGATCAGCTTGGCGGCCTCGGCGGACTTGCCGACCGCCTTGCCGACCGTCTTGGTGGCCTCCTGCCACGGGATGCCGTAGTCGTTGTACTCCTTGGGTTGCGCGATCACCGGGGCGATCTTCGACAGCGTGTCGTACTGCTCCTTGGTGAGCGCGGAGTACAGGCCGATGATCAGGTCCGGGCGGAGCGCGGCGATCTTCTCGAACTGCGGGCCGTCGGCGTCCTTGAGCACGGCCGGCACCGGCGAGGTCCCGAGCTTGTCCTTGGCCCACGGCCCGACCGCGCCGGGGAAGTCGCCGATCCAGTCGGTGACGCCGACCGGCACGACGCCCAGCGCGAGCAGCGCGTCCTGCTCGGTGAGCCCGACCGTGACGACGCGCTGCGGGGCCGCCTTGACCGTCGTGCTGCCGTACTTGTGCTCGATCGTGGCCGGGAACGCGCCCGGGTCGGTGGCGCCCGCGTTCGGCGCGGCCGGGGTGCCGGCCGCACCGGTGTCACTGCCGCAGGCGGCGAGCGCGCCGGCCAGCATCAGCACGGACGCGAGCAGACCGGCGGTCCGGACTCGGCCGCGGGCGGCGGGCAGGGCGGGGAATCGGGCCATCTTCGGTCCTTTGCGATCGAGAGTCCGGGAGCTTCCGGATTAGTCAGGTTTGCCTAACCTAAGTGGCTGGCCGGTCCGATGCAACAAACCAGGACTGCGTCGCCGCTCACGTTGCGCGCCCGCGGGTGTCCGACCACGCGGCCCAGAGCGTGGCGTAGCGGCCCCCCGCGGTCACCAGCTCGTCGTGGGTTCCCGATTCGACGACCTCGCCGTCGTCCATCACGACGATCCGGTCCGACGCGGCGGCCTGCGTGAGCCGGTGCGCGACGACCAGCCCGGTCCGGCCTCGCAACGCCGCCGACGCCGCGGCTTCGAGGGTCCTCGCGCCCGCGCTGCCCGCTTCGGCGGTGGCCTCGTCGAGGATCGCGACCGGCGGATCGGCCAGCACGAGCCGGACCAGCGCGAGCTGCTGCGCCTGGGTGACGGTCAGCTGATGACCGCCTTCGCCGACGACGGTCGCGAGCCCCTCGGGCAGTGCTTCGGCCCAGGCAAGCGCTCCCACCGTGAAGAGCGCGGCCCGCAGTTCGTCTTGGGACGCCTCGGGTCTGGCCAGCCGGAGGTCGTCGGCGAGCGGCCCGGCGAAGACGTGCACCTCCTGGCTGATCAACGCCACCGCCCGCCGCGTCGCGGACGGCCCGAGTTCGTCGAGCGCGACGCCGCCGAGCAGCACCGAGCCGGAACCGGGCCGGTGGATCCCGGCGATGAGCTTCGCCAGCGTCGTCTTCCCCGCCCCGCTCGCGCCCACCAGCGCGACGCGTTCGCCGGGCGCGAGCTCGAGGTCGACGCCGGTCAGCACCGGATGACCGTCCACATAGGAGTGACCGACGGCGGTCGCCTTCACCGAGGCGTCGAGCGGCTTCGACGGCCGCTCCGGTTCCGCGACCGGGGGCAGCTCGGCGACGCCGATGATCCTGGCGAGACTCGCCGTCGCGGCCTGCGCGTCGTCGACCAGCGCCAGCGCGGTGTTGATCGGGCCGAACAGGCTGTGGAAGTACAGCGCCGCGGCCGTGGCCGCGCCGATCGTCGCCAGTCCGTTGTCCACCAGCAGGAAGCCGGCCGCCAGCACCGCCGAAAGCCCGACGAACTCGGCCAGGTTGAGCCGCGCGAAGAACCGGGTCATCAGCCTGACCCCGCGCAGGGCCAGCTCGACCGCGCCGGTCGAGCGCTGCCGGACCCGCTCGAGGTGCTCGTCCGCCAGCCGGAACGCGCGCACCGTCTTCGCCCCGCCGATGGTTTCGAGCAGCTGTTGCTGCTGGGCGCCGACAGCCACCCGCTGGGCGGCGTAGAGCGGGACGGCGTTGCGGACGTACCAGCGCACGGTGTGCAGCTGGATCGGCGCCGCGAGCAGCGCCGCGACCAGGAAGCGCCAGTCGAGCACGGCCAGCGCGCCGAGGGTGAGCACGATCGTGAGCACCGAACGCCCGAGCTGCGGCAGCGCCTCGCGCACCGCGTTCGCGACGACCGAGACGTCGGTGGTGACCCGGGCGGTGAGGTCGCCGGACCCGGCCTTCTCGACCTGTTCGAGCGGCAGGCGCAGGGCGCGGTCGACGAAACGCTCACGCAGCTCGGCGAGCATCGTCTCGCCGAGCCTGGCGACCAGCGAGACACCGAGCGCGGTCGCGATCGCCTGCGCGACGGCCACCAGCACCAGCGCGACGACCGGCGTCGTCAGCTCGGCCGGGGGGTGGTGCCCGGCCACGAGATCGACGATCCTGCCCAGCAGGGGAGCGGTCAGCAGGCCGATCGCGGTCGCTCCGACGAGCATCGTGAACGCGCCGAGCGCGCGGACCCGGCTGCGGCGCAGCAGATCGCCGAGCACCGCGCGGATCCGCCGTCCGTCCGCGGTCGGGAGCAGCTCCCGGCTTTCGGTCGTGGTCATGACAGCACCGCCTCGCGATAGTCCGCGCGTTCGTGCACGAGCGCGGCGTGGGTGCCCTGTGCCGCGACCGCCCCGCCGTCGAGCACGATCACCCGGTCGGTGACGGCGAGCAGGGCGGGGCTGGTGGTGACCAGGATCGTCGTGCGGCCACGGCGCAGCCGCGCCAGCCCGGCCGCGATCCTCGCCTCGGTGACCGTGTCCACCGCCGTCGTCGGGTCGTGCACGACGAGCACCGGGGCGCCGGCCGCGAGTGCCCTGGCCAGCGCGACCCGCTGCCGCTGCCCGCCGGACAGCGACCGCCCCCGTTCGGTGACCATGGTGGCGGCGCCCCGCGGCAGCGCGGCCGCGACCTCGTCGGCGGCCGAAGCCGTCATCGCCTCGGCCGCGTCCGGGGAGGCGCCGACGTTGGCGGTGAGCGTGCCCTCGAACAGGGCTGCGTCGTGCGCGGCCACCAGCACCACCTCCCGCACCCGGCTGGGGTCCACTGTGGACAGGTCGACCCCGTCGACGCGCACCGTGCCGTCCGCCGGATCCGCCGAGCGGTCCAGACAGGCCAGCAGATCGGTGGCCGTCGCGGGGTCGGTGGTGACCACGCCGACGAGCTCGCCCGCGGCGATGTCGAGATCGACGGCGCGCCGGCTCCCGTGCCCGACCCCGTCGAACCGGATGTGCCCTGCCGGCGGCGAAGGGCGCGCGGCC
>NZ_JAYMZS010000127.1:0-25012 GCF_035828755.1 Amycolatopsis sp. H20-H5
CCAGCAGCACGCGCTTGCCGACCGCGACGCCCTGGCCTTTCGCCAGCGCCTGCGCGGCACCGGCGGTGTAGACCCCTGGCAGGTCCCAGCCGGGGAAGGGCAGCGCGCGGTCGTGGGCGCCGGTGGCGAGCACCAGCGCGGCGGTGTCGACGCGGCGGGCCCGGCGGCCGGGGCCGTCCGCCTGCCCGGTGCGCAGGTGCAGGCGGTGGCCGCCCGGCACCGGTTCGACCGCGAACACCACGGTCTCGGCCAAGTGCTCGACGGTGTCCGGGAGCGTGAACGCCTCGACGCCGGGTGTGCGGTCCTGCCGGTGGTACTGGCCGCCGAGCTTCGGCGCGGAATCGACCAGCAGCACCCGGGCACCGGCGGCCGCGGCGGCGCACGCGGCGGCCATCCCGGCGGGCCCGGCCCCCACCACGACGACCGGTCTCACGACGGCAGCTCCGCCCCGTGCTGGGCGCGGATCTCGTCGCCGTCGGCGACGACCCGCTGGCAGGCACGGACGTCCGGGATCCCGTTGACCACGACCAGGCAGTCGAAACAGACGCCGATGCCGCAGAAGACACCGCGCGGCCGTCCTTGGCCGCGGGTGGTCCGCCACGAAGTCCGGCCGAGGCCCAGCAGCACCCCCGCCACCGTCTGCCCCGGCTTCGCTTCGACCGGCACGCCGTCGACCCGGATGTTCACGCGGGCACCTTTCCCAGCACAGCCGGGCGGCCGACCCGGAACGGGGTCGCGTCCATAAAGGACTCGCGACCGAGGAACAGGTCCGCCACCAGCCGCCCGGTGGCCGCGGCCAGGCCGATCCCGGCGCCCTCGTGCCCGGTCGCGTGCCACAGGCCGGGCAGCCGGGGGTCCGCGCCGAGCACGGGCAGGTGATCCGGAGCGTAGGGCCGGAACCCGCCGTAGGCACGCATCACTCCGACGTCGGCCAGGATCGGGAACAGGGCGACGGCCTTGCGGGCGAGCTCGGCCAGCACGTCGACGTGCACGGTCTCGTCGAATCCGGCGCGCTGGCGGCTGGAGCCGATCAGAACGGTGCCCGCGCGGGTCGACTCCACCACGGTCGACGTCCGCAGGTCGGCGTCCCCGCTGCCGACGGCGCCGACGTAGTCCGCGTCGTAGACCTTGTGCCGCACGGACTCCGGCAGCGGAGCGGTGACGAGCACCTGGCCACGCCTCGGCAGGATCGTGATCGGCGCCCCGGCCGCGGCGGCGAACTCGCCCGCCCACGGGCCGCACGCGTTCAGCACCGCGCCGCAGGGCAACACGCCGCGGCTCGTCCGGACGCCGGTCACCGCGCCGCGGGCGTCCGTCGACACGCCGAGTGCGGACAGTCCCGAGTGGACGGTCCCGCCCCTGGCGCGGACGGCGGCCAGCAGGGCCGTCGTCGCCAGCACCGGCTGGAGCTGGGCGTCCTCGGGGTAGTACACCGCGGCGGTGACGGCGCTGGTCAGGTGCGGCTCGAGCTCGGCGGCCGCGGCGGGGCCGATCTCCTCCGCCAGTACCCCGGCCGAACGCTGGGCGGCGGCGAAGGCCGACAGCGGCGCGATCCCCGCCTCCGTGGTGGCCACGACCAGGCCGCCCTTGGGCTCCCATTCGGCCTCGGCGAGTTCCGCGCCGAGCTCCTCGCGCAGCTCGGCGAGCAGCTCCGGCCAGCGGTGTCGCGACGCCTTGGCGAGTTCCAGTTCGGGGCCGGGCTCCTTGTCGGACACCAGGACATTGCCCTCGCCCGCCGACGTGGTCCCGCTCGCGGGACCGCCGCGGTCGAGGACGGTCACGCGCAGCCCGGCCGCGCTCAGTGCCTCGGCACAGGCGGCGCCCACGACACCGGCGCCGACCACCACCACGTCCGCCCGCATCGCCGCCCGCACCCCCACGCTCCGACCATCACGCTCCGACTATCACACGCCGACTATCGTTCATTTCAGTGAACGTTCGGAGAGTAGGTCGGCGACTCGGCCCGGGTCAAGTCCGGGCGTGCGCCTCCGTCGTCCCCGAAGCCCCGCAGAAGCCGCCCAGCGTGGGCGGCCCGGCGTCGGCCGGATACTCCAGCAGCAGGACGGAGACCACCGGCCCGCCCACCGTCTCATAGGTGTGCGGCTGTTGCGCGGGGAAGCAGACGTAGTCGCCAGGGCCCAGCTCGAAGGGCGCTTCCGGTGGTCCGACGCGCAGCACCCCGGAGGTGACGACCACGTGCTCGCGGCCGGGATGACCGGAGGAGTGCTGGACCTGGCCGGGCCGGACGCGCTGGTCGAACAGCTCGAAGACGGTCTCCGTCACGTCCATCCGCCGCAGCATCCGCAGGTCGACGGCGTTGCTGCTGAGCACCTCGAGCTCGCTGGAGCGCACCAGCACGACGTCGGGATCGAGCCGTTCGGTGAGCAGGCTCGACACCGGGACGTCGAGAGCGTTCGATAAACTGAACACCGTCTCGATCGTCGGGTTGCCCATCCCGGACTCCAGCTGCGATAGCGTGCCCTTCGCGATCCCGGACCGCCGCGCGAGTTCGGACAGGGAGAGCCCGCCCAGATCCCGCAGCGCCCGCAGGTTCGCCGCGAGCACCCGTCCAGCCTGTTCCCGCACCATTTGAGAACCTCCTCCACCCAACTCGCGAGCGAGGCTACCTGTCGAAGGGCGTGCACCGCTCACGCGGCGCGGCCGCTTCGGGGTTGTTACTCCCGTGCAACAGGCCAAATACATGACAGTTCGGGTTTCGCCGTAGCGAAACCACGTCCACCGCCGATCCACCTCCGGGAGCGCCGTCGCGCCCGTGGCCGGAGAGAGGCGAAAAGGACATGGATCCACTGCTGGGGAACCGGTGCGTGCTCGGCGAACGACTGGGCGGCGGCTCGCTCGGCGAGGTGTACGCCGGGACAGACGAGGACGGGCGGGAGTTCGCCGTCAAGCTCCTGCGCGCCGAGCTGATCGGGAACACCGGTGACCTCGCCCGGCTCCTGCGCGAGCAGTCGGCCCTGCTCGGGCTGACGCAGCCGAACCTGGTGACGCTGCACAACGTGGTGGTCGACGACGAAACCGTGGCGCTCGTGCTCGACCGCGTCCCCGGCGGCGCGCTGAGCACCACGACGGCGCGGCCACCCGCGGAGGTCGCGCGGATCGCGGCCGGGATCGCGGCCGCGCTGGCCACCGTGCACGACGCGGGGGTCGCGCACGGCGACGTCAAACCGGCGAACGTGCTGATGGACGGCTCCGGCGCCGTGCCGTCGCCGAGACTGACCGACGCCGGGGTCTCCCGGCTGGCGCCCCCTTCCCCGCCCACGGCCTCGATGTACTCCGCCCCCGAAATCCTCGCCGGTGGCGGGCCGACCCCGGCCACGGACCTGTACTCGCTCGGCGTCGTGACCTACGAGCTGTGCCGCGGCGGCGGCTTCGCGCGCGACATCCCCGACGCACTCCGCGACGTCCTGCGGCTGCTGCTCTCGACGGACCCCTCGGCGCGGCCCGCGGCGGAACGGATCGCCGCCGCGCTCGCCGCACTGGCTCCCCCGCTCACCCACCTGAGCCGGTAGGGCCGTTTCCTTTCCCGCGCCAGCAGGAAACAGGAAACTCCTAGCCGGGCAACGACTCCCGGAGACATTCTTTACTGGTGACCGCGCTTCGACGGTCGGAAACCAGCAGCGGACGGCGGGAATTCCCGCCGTCGTCCGCATTGTCCCCGGGAGTCGGCATGAAGGTCGTCTGTTCGTTTTCCCTGCTCCTCCGCATGGTCTTCTGGGTAGCCGCGATCGTGCTGGTCATCGGCGTTTCGCTGGGCAGTTCGGCCGGGAACGCCACCCCACCGGGCGAAGTCGTCCCCGTGGTCTCCGTGCACGGACAGGAGCTGCGGTGACCATGGGGACGTTCCGCACGGCCGTGGTGGTGCTGAGACGGGGGTGGGAGCTGATGGGCGAGCGGGCGACCTTCGGTGCGGAGCTGCGGCGGTTGCGTCGCGCGGCGGACCTGCCGCTCACGGAACTGGCCGACCGCATCCACTACAGCAAGGGCTACCTCAGCAAGGTCGAAACCGGGCTGGCCGCCCCGAACGCCTCGCTGGCGGCGCTATGCGAGGCGGAACTCGGCGTCAGGGGCGCGCTGACGCCGTTGCTGCCGCGCGAGCCGGCACGCAGGAAGACCCGGCCGGACGTCCGGCCGTCCGGCCTGCCCGCGGTGCCGGCGCATTTCTCCGGCCGGACGCGGGAGATCCAGGCTGTCCGCGCGGCGCTGGAGGCCGACGGCGGGATCTGCGTGGTGTCCGGGATGGGCGGGGTCGGCAAGACGGCGCTGGCCGTGTGGTGCGCGCACCGGCTGGAAGGCGGGTTCGCGGACGGCTGCCTGTTCCTCGACCTGCGCGGCCAGGTGTCGGACGCGCACGACCGGCTGCTGCGCGTGCTTGGCGTGCCCGCCGAGGCGATACCGTCCGATGTGGACGATCGCGCCGCGCTGTACCGCACCCGGCTGCGCGGCCGGAGTTTCCTGCTGGTACTGGACAACGCGGGCAGCGCCGGTCAGGTCCGGTCGCTGCTCCCGGCCGAACCGAAGTGCCGGGTGCTGGTCACCAGCCGCCATCGGCTGGCCGCGCTGGACGACGCGCGGCACGTCCCGCTGGACGTACTGCCCGAGACGGACGCGATCGACCTGTTCACCACGCTCACCGGCAGCGACGACACCGAAGCCGTCACCCGTGTCGTCGGCCGGTGCGCCCGGCTGCCACTGGCGCTCCGGATCGCCGCGGCGAGGCTGCGCGGCAATCCGGCGTGGACGCTGGCGGAGCTGGAGCGGCGGCTGGCGGACGAGGCAGGCAGGCTCGGCGAACTGGACGACGGGGAACGCAGTCTCACCGCGGTTTTCCAGCTCTCCCACCAGGACCTGACCGCGGCGCAGGCACGACTGTTCGGCCTGCTCGCGCTGCATCCCGGCGCCGACTTCGACGCGACGGCCGCGGCCGCCCTCACCGAGTCCGGAGTGCGCGAGGCGGACAGGCTGCTGGGTGCGCTGCACGACGCCCACCTGATCACGCAACCGGCGGCGGGGCGGTACGGGTTCCACGACCTGCTGCGGGCGTTCGCGCGCGGGGTCCCGCCCGCCGAGGACCTGGACGACGCATTCCGCAGGTTGCTGGACCTGGCCGTGCGTACGGCCGCACTGGGTGACAAACTCCTTACGCCACAACGGTATCGGCCGGAACTCACCTTCGGCGAGCACGCGCCGGAGCCGGTGCCACTGGACGGCGAGGAGGCCGCGGTGTCCTGGTTCCGCGCCGAGTGGCCGAACCTGGTGGCGCTGTGCCGGGCGGCCGGTGAGCGAGGGCTGCACGATCGGTGCTGGCAGCTGGCGTTCATGCTGCGGAGCTTCTTCTTCCTGTCGAAACTGTGGGATCAGTGGATCGCGACTCATCGGTGGGCGCTGGCGGCGGCAGAGGCGCTGGGCGATCCGCGGGTGCGGGCGATCACGGCGACGAACCTCGGCGTCGCGCTGATCGATCGCGGCGATCTCGACGAAGCGGCCCGGCAGTACCGCGACGCGCTCGTGGCGTTCCGGGAGATCGGCGACGGCGACGGCGAGAGCACCGTGCTGGCCAACCACGCCTGGATCAGCCACTATCGCGGCGAGGACGAGGACGCGCTGCGGGACCTGCGGCTCGCGCTCGCCCACTACGAACGGACCGGCAACCGGCGCAACGCGGCCATCACGAAGCGCGGGATCTCCCTCGTCCAGACCGCGCGCGGCGAGTACGACGACGCCGTCGCAGTGGCCGAAGCCGCGATCACGACGTTCGAGGACCTCGGCCTCGAACTCGACCTCGCCATGGCGTTCACCTGCGTGGGCTGGGCCTGGTTCCACGCCGGACGGCACCACCGCGCGGCCCGGGCCTACGCCGATGCGGCCGCGAGGAGCGAAGCCTGTGGCAGCACGTTCGAGGCCGCCCGCGCGTACACCGGCCTCGGCAACGTCGCCGCGGCGACCGGCGCGACCGCGGAGGCACGGTCCCACTGGGACCGTGCCGACGCGACCCACTCCGCCCTCGACCCCGTCGTCGTCGGCGAGGCCCGCCACCGCCCCCGCCCCTGACTCCCCGCACCCCGCAACTCGTCGACGAGTCGTGGTCGTCGCACACGCGCGATACTCGCGTGCGCAACCACCTGCGGGTCCCGGCTTCGGGGCGCGCGAGGACGGGATCGGCGAGTGGGTGGTGTGGCGAGATTGGGGGTTTCAGCGGGCGGCGAAACCTCTACACTCGCCGATCATGAGCGACGATCTCACCGTCCCCGAGACGATGAAACTGCTGGCGCGCCACGGGTTCATCACCGGGTTCACCGTCTGGTCGAAGACCTACGACCTGCCGCCAACGCCGGTGAGCGACGGCTGGGAGCTGGTGGAACTCAGCGGCTACGGCTGGATCCTCCGGCTCCGGCGGGGCGGCCGGGAGCTCAGCGAAGCGGCGTACGCCGACGAGTCCCAGGCCTGCGCGGCGCTGCTCGCGGCCCTTCTCGGCGGGAGCCCGTCCGGTGCGGCGGCGCGCGAGCGTCCAGAAGACGTCGCGTCGCTGCGCGCGCGGTGGGCGTGCACGCCCTGGCGGCACTCACTGTCCACTCGCGAGCAGCTGCAGGCGGCTTTGTCCTGGCTGGGCGTCCCTGAAAGCGCCTACTCGTTGTACGGCGGCGGTTTCCAGGGCCGCCTGTGCCTGGAGGAACGCGACAATGGTTGGCGGGTCTACCGGTTCGGGGACGGCGAACGCGGCCATGACCGTTCCCACGCCGACGAAACGGCGGCGTGCCAGGAGTTCTGGCGTCGGCTGGTCGACGACGAACTGCCCACCATGCTGGGCGTCGACGTGCCCGTCGTGCCTGCTCCTTCGGACGACGACCCCGGCGAGCAGAGCGACCTCACGATCCCCGAGGTGCTGGCGATCTGGGACCGGCGTGGCGTGGTGCGGCCCGTCGGCATCGTCTCGCGTAGTCACGGACTGAACCTGCCGGGCCCGGCCCCCGACGACGTCACCCACCTGCACGAACTGCCGGACGGACGCTGGGAGCTGCGCTACACCGAACGCGGCCGGACCAGCGTGGCGGGCCGGTACGACCGCGAGGGCGACGTGTGCGGCGCCGTGCTCGGCTCGGGCGTGTCCAGCGACGCGTCCTTCGCCAGCGCGACCGGCGGCAAACTCGCCGACCGGTTCGCGAACACGTCCTACGACCGGCTGTTGTACTACTGGCGGCTGCGCCCCTGGCGCCGGGAACCCGCGAACCGCGACGAGCTGGCGACGCTGCTACGGGACTGCGGTTTCCCGAGCGGCAGCTACCACCTCGCCGGAGGACGGGCGCTCGACGTGCTGACCATCGAAGAGCGGGTGGACCACTGGCGGGTGTACCGGGTGGATGACGGCCTGCGTCGCGGCGAAGCCCGCTTCGCCACCGAAAGGGAAGCCTGCTCGGCATTCTGGCGGCGCGCCGTCGACGAGGTCCTGCCCGGCCTCGTACGCTGAGCGGCGATTGTGGCCCGCCGGTCCACCGGCTACGGTCCATGATCGTGCAAGCATTGAGGTTCTGTGTAGTCGGCGCGGGCGCCATCGGCGGTACCGTCGCCGCTTCCCTCAAGATCGCCGGTTTCCCGGTCAGCGTGCTGGCCAGGCCCGGCGCCCACCTGGACGCGCTGCGCGCCGGAGGGCTGACGGTCCGCGCCGCGGACTCCTCCGCGACGGTGCGCCTGCCGGTCGCCACCGACGCCGGGGAACTCGAACCGGTCGACGTCGTCCTGGTCTGCGTCAAGGCGCAGGACCTGCCCGCCGTGGCCACGCGGGTGGCCCCACTGGCCGGGGACGGCGTCGAGGTCGTGGTCGTCGCGAACGGCGTGCCCTGGTGGGTGCCGTCCGTGACGCTGCCCGGCGGCCGGACGCTGACGGCGGTGGACCCCGGCGGCACGCTGCTGCGCACCTGGCCGGCGGACCGGGTGCTGACCGGGGTGGCGCACCTGTCCGCCGCGGTCGTCGAGCCGGGCGTCATCCAGCGCGCGAGCGGGAACCAGCTGCTGCTGGGCTCCCCGACCGGGAGCCGCGCGGAGGCCGCGGAACGGATCGCGGCAGCACTGACCGCCAGTGGCCTGGACGTCCAGGCCCGGCCCGAGATCCTCGCCGACGTCTGGATCAAGCTGCTGGGCAACCTCAACCTCAACCCCGTCAGCGCGCTGACCGGCGCGACGGTCGACGTGATCCTCGGCGATCCGCTGCTGCGCCGGTTGTGCGCCCGGATCTACGATGAGGGCAAGCAGGTCGGGCGGGCGCTCGGGATCCCGATCGAGATGGACGCCGAGGAGCGCTTCGAGATCGCGTCGAAGCTCGGCGCGTTCCGGACCTCGATGCTGCACGACCTGGACCGCGGGAAACCGCTGGAGCTCGACGCTCTGGTCGGCGCGGTGACCGAGCTCGCCACACTGCTGGACGTACCCGCCCCCGCGACCGAAACGGTGCTCGGGCTGCTCAAAATGCGCGCCACCACCCGCTGAGGGTTATGCCCCTGAAGGCCACCATCACGGCGTAATACGCCGTGATGGTGGCCTTCAGGGGCAGTTACGACAGGGGGGCGGGGGTTAGTTGGGGTCGTTTTCGCGGACGTACTGCTTCGGGTCGACGTCGCTGACGTCGAGGCCCTTGGTGCCCGCGTGTTCCTCTTTGAAGGCAAGGAATTTGCGGCCCAGCTCCTCGCGGAGACCAGGCGGCGAGTGCCGCCGGAAGTCGGCGAGCGCGCCGTCCTCCTCCTCGGCCATGTGCTCGCTGTTGGCCATCCGCGCGCGGTGGACGGCGGCGGACCACTCGTCGCTGCCGACGGGGTGCTGGGCCGCGTCGCGCACGCCATCGCGGATGTCATTGTGGTCGCCCACGGCGTCGAGCGTCTCGTCCTCGGCGTCGTCGCCACGGTGCAGGAGCTCCGGGTAGAAGATCGCCTCCTCGGCCGCGGCGTGGACGTCGAGCAGGTCCCCGAGCGCGCCCCACACCTTGGCGAGGTCCTCGGGTTCGGTGAGGTCGTCCATGGCCGCGAACTCACGCCGGAACCGGTCGTGGTCGTCGAGGATCAAGCTGGTGATGTCCATCATGGTTCAGCCTTCGAAGGTGTCGGGATCGAATCCTGTGCGGTGCCCGGCTTCGAGCGTCTCGATCGCCTTCAGATCGTCGGCGTCGAGTTCGAAGTCGAAGATGTCGATGTTCTCCTTCACCCGGTCAGGGGTGACCGACTTGGGGAACACGATGTTCCCAAGCTGGACGTGCCAGCGCAGCACGACCTGCGCCGCTGACTTGCCGTGCTTGTCCGCGAGCCCCTTGACCACGTCGTCGCCGAGCACCTCGCCCTGCGCGATCGGGCTCCAGGCCTCGGTCGCGATGCCGTGCGCGCGGTGGTACTCGCGCAGCTCGGCCTGCTGGAGGTACGGGTGCAGCTCGATCTGGTTCACCGCGGGCACCAGGTCCGTCTTCTCGGCGAGCGCGTCGAGGTGGGCGGGCTGGAAGTTGGACACGCCGACAGCGCGTGCCTTACCTGAACGGGTGATCTCCTCGAAAGCGCGCCAAGTCTTGACGTAGAGGTGCTTCGCCGGGAGCGGCCAGTGGATCAGGTACAGGTCGACGTAGTCCGTGCCGAGCCGCTGGAGGCTGCCCTCGAGCGCGGTGATGGCGGGGTCGTGGCCCTGCGCGTCGTTGGCCAGCTTCGTGGTGACGAAGATGTCCTCGCGCGGCACCCCGGACTGCCGGATGCCCTCGCCGACGCCCTGCTCGTTGCGGTACATCTGCGCGGTGTCGAGGTGGCGGTAACCCAGCTCAAGCGCCCCGCGCACGGCTTCGGCGGTGTCCTCCTCAGGGATCTGGAAGACGCCGAGGCCGAACTGCGGGATCGTGGTGCCGTTGTTCAGCTCGATTTCGGGAACGGTCGTGGTGGTGGGAGCCATGTCCCAGGCCTACCCGAAGCCGGGCGGCCGGAAACGCCGAGCCACCCGACCGTGGTAATCCCAACAGCCAAGGACAGAAACCGAGGTGCCCGTGTTCGAACTCCGCGAGCCGTCTTTCGAGCTGGCCGAGCTGCTCGGCCGCCCAGCGGACGAGGCCCGGCGCAGATGCGAAGAGGACGGCTTCTTCGTCCAGATCGTGGACCTCGGGCGAACGGACGCGCTCACCCTGGATCTGCGCCTCGACCGGATCCGCCTGCTGACCCGGCACGGCAAGGTCGAGCGGGTCTCGCCGGGCTAGGGCGTGTCGAGGTCCGTCTGCCCTGGCCGCAGCACGGAACCGCAGCGCTTGAGCGGGTCGCCGGTCTCGCCGCGCTCCACCCGGAGCACGGTCGCGGCGGCGTAACTCCTTGCGGCGGCGAGCTTTTCGGGGCTGGACACGGCGTCCTTGCGGACCCAGTCGCCGTCGCCGACCGGGCCGTCGCCGGGCGCGTACCGGAAGATCGGGGTGTAGTCCCTGGCCAGCCGCGGGTCGGAGGTGATCCCGGTGGCCGCCCGCCACGGGCCGCGGGAGTGCAGGAACGTCGGCTTCACGGTCTCGAAGACGTAGTCGCGGAGCCCGGCCATGTCCTGGTCGTGGAAGAGGTCGGCGATCTTCGCGTCGACGAGCCCCGCCATGTCGACGATGTCGAGCCTGCTGGTCAGCGACGAACCGCCCAGATCGGGCATGAGCACCGACGCGCGCCCCAGCCCGAGGATGTCCGCGTAGGCGTTGAAGACCCGACCGAACCGGTCCGCGATGTAGCAGAGCGGGATGGTCGGGCGGTTCTGGAACTTGGTGGCGGCGTCGGCGAGCACCGCGCCCGAGGGCAGCAGGACCGCCACCAGCGCGACGGAGACCAGGATGCGGCCGCGCACGCGGGCGCTCTTGAGGACCTCGGCCGTCGCGAGCGTCCCGATGAGCGCCGCCAGCACCCAGACCGGGGTGGCGAACCGGAACTGCGCCATCCAGTCCGGGTTCAGCACGGCGTACGCGACCACGGCCAGGCCCAGCGGCACCAGCAGCGCGGCGAGCCCGGCACGCCACGGCGCCCTGGCCAGCGCCACGCCGACGACCAGCGCGAACGCCACCACGGCCAGCGCGCCGGCGTAGGAGACCAGGTCGCCGGGGCGGGCGAACGTCTGCAGGTCCGGCAGGCTCTGCACCTTCGCGACGGCGGTGTTGGCCACCAGGCGGCCGAACTCGAGGTACCGCCAGCTCAGGTACGCCCCGAACGGGACGGCGAACGCGAGCACGGACACCAGCACGTGCCGGACGCTCGGCCGCAGCGTCGGCTTGGTCAGGTGGAGCAGGACGACGAGCGGGTACACCGCCGCGTAGATGAGCCCGTCCGGGCGGGTCAGGCCCGCGAACGCGGCCAGCACGCCGGCCAGCACCGCGACCTTGGTGGTGAGCAGCCGGTCGTCGAGCACGGCCCGGAAGACGGCGACGGCAAGGCAGACGACGAGCAGCGCGAGGAGCGAGTTCTCCAGTCCGGAGAAACACCAGATGACGAACGACGGCGTCCAGGTCAGCAGTGCCGCGACGACCAGGGTCGCCAGCCACGGAAGTCGCGTGACCTTGCTCGCCGCGCGGTGGCAGGCGGCGAGGATCCCGCCGCAGCACACCAGCGCCAGCGCCTTGGGGACCAGGACGTAGTCGGGCATCCCGAACAGCGTCCCGTGGTCGAAGAGCCCGGCCAGCCGGGCCAGTGCGAGCAACGCCGTCCAGGTCGGGTTCGAGAAGCCCTCGACGTGCGCGGCACCAGGCGCCACCACCGGGCCGAGTCCTTCGGCGAAGCTGCGCGCGTAGGCGAACGTGATCCCGGCGTCGTCGACCACCCAGCTGCCGTACTGCGACGCGCGCCAGCCGAGCAGGCCCATCCCGGCGAGCACCGACGCCAAGCCGTACAGCGTCGCCCGGCTCGGGCCTTTCCTGTTCGCCACCACGCTCGTCGTCACCGCTTCAACTAGGAATGATTCGTACTGGCCCTGACGGCCACCCCGGCCGAGACGACGTCCAAGTCGACGACGAGTTCCTCGCCCTCCCAGCGGCCGCGCTGGGTGATCGCCAGCCCGATCAGTGCCAGCTCGGCGGCCTGGTCGCGAAGCTCCGCCTGCTCGGCGGTCTCCTCGGCGAGTGGCGCCGTCTCGTCACGGTCCCACGCCGCGACCGCGGACTCGGCAAGGGGCTTCGGCAGCCGCACCGTGAGCCGACCGACCTGCTCGGCGACCTGGCCGCCGATGGCCGTGAGCAGGGCCGCGTCGCCGCGGTACCGGTCGTACTCGTCCTGATCTTGCATCGCCTGAGACTACCGAGCCTTCGCGAGTGTCTCGCCCAAGTGCGCCGGAAGGTCCAGCTCAGCGGCCTGTGCCGGGGTCAGCCAGCCGAAGTCGTCGTGCTCGCCGGGGTTGAGCACGACCGCCGGGCGGCCGTGTTCGGTCACCTCGTAGACGCGGGCGTGGATCCGCAGCGCCTTCCCGGCGATGTCCGGCCACGTGTGCCTGCCGCGCTCGGCGGTCACCCGCACCGGCAGTCCGGTCTCCTCGGCGATCTCCCGGACCACCGCGACCTCGGGCAGCTCGCCCGGCTCGACCGTGCCGCCGGGCAGCTCCCACCGGCCGCCGAGGAAGGTCTCCGGCTGCCTGCGCGGGAACAGGACGGCACCGTCGCGCTCGATCCAGCAGTACACCAGGTGTTTCTCGGCTGTGTCGGCCACCCGGCCATCCTCGCTGATGCCCCCGGCCGGGCTCAGAGGGCGTCCGGAAACTGATGTCATGGCGTCCAGTTTGGCGCCCAGGGCCGCATGACTGACGGGGACTTTCACACAGTCTGTTCTGGTGAAGGGGACTTTTGCGAGGTTGAGTCGAGGGAAGTCCCCTTCAGTCGCCACCCCAGGCTTGCCGGTATGCCCTGATGGGAGCCTTCACGGCGTTTAACGCTGTCATGGTGGCCTTCAGGGGCACGCACGAAACGGTCATGGCGGTATGAAACGGGCGAATGGGCAGATTTTCCGTCCTTTGTGGAGGGTAAGCGGCTTCGAAGGCCAGGCGCCCGAGGCTTCGAGCGGCGGCTGCTGCGACAGTTCTCAGACGCGTTCTCAGACCGGCTCGCCGAAGCCGCCGTGGCGGCCCGCCCCACCAGCGAACCTGGCCGCGCCTTCGACGCTGCCCGCCGCGAGTGAGACGAGGCCGTGGGCGAACTCGCCGACCAGCGCCGTCCGCTCGTCGAGGCCCTCCTGTTCCAGCACCGACAAGCGGTCCTGGCGCAGGCAGATCTGCGGGAACGCCGCGATCGCCGCCGCCAGCTCCTGTGCGGCGGCCAGTGCCTGCCCGGCCGGGACGACCCGGTTGGCGAGCCCGATCCGCAGCGCCTCGGCCGCGTCGACCGGGCGGCCGGTCAGGATCAGGTCCAGCGCGACGCCGGTGCCGAGCAGGCGCGGCAGCCGCACGGTGCCGCCGTCGATCAGCGGCACGCCCCAGCGGCGGCAGAACACGCCGAACACCGCGGTCTCGTCGGCGACCCGCAGGTCGGCCCACACGGCGAGCTCGAGCCCACGGCGACAGCGTGTCCCGAGACCGCGGCGATCACCGGTTTCGACAGCCGCAGCCGCGAGACGCCCATCGGCCCGTCACCCTCGGTGCTGACGCGGTTGCCGTCGCCGGAGCTGATGGCCTTGAGGTCGGCGCCCGCGCAGAACGTGCCGCCCTCGCCGTGCAGGACGGCCACGGCGGCGTCCTGGTCGGCGTCGAACGCCCGGAACGCGGCGGCCAGCGCCTCGGCGGTGGCCCGGTCGACGGCGTTGCGCACCTCGGGCCGGTGCAGGCTGACCGTGGTGACCGGGCCCTCCCGGCGAACCTGGACGGCGTCGGTGGTCATAGTGCTTCCTTCCGGCCGGACGGGCGGGTCACGGCTTGAAGTGAAGCACTGATTCATTCCTTCATGCAACGGCTGGGTGCCCGGCTCAGCCGCGGGTCCACTCGTCGAGCCGGACGCCGAGCAGCGCGGCCGCGGCGCGGAGTTCGGCGCGGCGGTCGCCGGGGATGGCGTGGATGTGGTTGGCGCCGAAGTTCGACAGGAAGACCGGGCCAGGCACGTCCAGCCGGGCGAACGCGTGCGGCCACTGCGGGGTGGACTGCCGGATCAGCGCGTCGTTCGTCGCGTCGTCGTAGCTCTCGAACTCGCCGAGCATGAGCTGCAGCCGGTACTCGCCGTCGAGCCGGGTGAGCCTGCCCAGCGTCATCTGGCCCGGCGCGGCGATGTGCTGGACGGACGCGCCGCCCGCGGGGAAGAAGAACACCTCGGGATAGAGGTTGACCTTCGCCAGGTTCTCCGCCGGGTCGGCCGAGCGCGCCGCGAACCAGGTCGCGTGCTGGCCGGAGTTGCACAGGTCCCAGATGTCGCGGTCGGCGTGGTAGTGCCGGACGTCGGCGAACAGCACCGGGGTGCCGGAGATCTTGTGCATCAGCTGCATGGTGAGCGCGCCGTCCATGTCCGCCTCGGTGGCGGTCACGTGCACGGCCTTGGGCCCGTTCCAGTCGTACGGATCGTTGAGGAAGGCCTCCGTGACGTCCATGGTCGCGAAGTGCTCGGTCAGCTCGGGCTGCCCCTTGATCCCGGAGAAGTCGAGCTTGCGCTCGGCGATGATGTCGCGGATCGCGAGGTACGAGCGGAGCTGGCGCTCCAGCAGTTCCGGCGTGAGCTTGTCGCCGTCGTAGTGGACGGTCGCCAGCCGCTCCAGCCATTCGCGCGCACCGGCGGCCTCGGCCGCGTCGGCGCTTTCCGCGCGCAGCACCAGCTCGTACTGATCGATCTCCTCGACGTCGACGCCGAACTTCCGCATCCACTGATCGGTGTTGGCGACGGCGGTGTTCATCCCCATCGGCCTGCCGCCGAACCGGCCGAACGTCGAGCCCCGCAGCGAAGCGACCGCGGCCGCGGCGAGCGCCTGGGTGCCGACCCGCGCGGCGAGCTCGGCGTCATCCGGCGCGCCCCAGAGCCGTGTGTGCGCGCGGCCGATCTGGTCGAGCGCGCCGCCCGCGGCGAGCATGCCCACCAGGCCGGGCTCGGTCGGGTCGGTGCTGGCGACGAGGATCAACGGGCTTCTCGTCGCGTCGGCCGCCAGCATCGTGAAATGCGGGAAACTCCAGACGGCGTAAGAGAAGATCGTCACGTCGACGTCCGCGGCGGCCACCTGCCTGGCCACCGAGGTGGCCGCGGTGTTGGTGGCCACCAGGTCGTCACCCTCGATGACCTGGTGGCCCGCCGCCCGCAGCGAACGGACCAGAGTGTCCTGTTTGGACTGGATGAACCCCGCGTTGCGCGCGTGCACGTGGTCGCGGCCGTCGGAGATGCTGAGCACGCCGATGCGAGCCACGATTCCTCCTGGCAGACTGGGCGAGTAATCGATTACTTGAGACGCTATTCTCGACGTTGTGCGCTGTCAAGGGGACTGGGCCGTACGCGAGGATTCGACGACGAGGGGGTGTCGCGGTGACGACCATTCGTGACGTGGCGACGCTGGCCGGGGTCTCGACGGCCACCGTTTCCCGTGCGATGAACGGGAAATCCTCGGTCGACCCGGCGCTGGCTGGCAAGGTCCGCTCCGCCGCGGAGTCACTCGGCTACCGGCCGAACAGCCTGGCCAGGAACCTGCGGCGGCAGGAGACCGCGGTGATCGCGCTGGTGATCTCCGACGTCGAGAACCCGTTCTTCACCGCGATCGCCCGCGGTGTCGAGGACGTGGCTCGGGCGGCGGGCTACTCGGTGGTGCTGTGCAACTCCGACGAGAACGACGAGAAGGAACGCGACTACCTCGGCGTCGCGTTGCAGGAACGGGTCGCGGGCGTGGTGCTGTCCTCCAGCGGCGCGACGACGAACGTCGGCCCGCTGCTGGCGCTCGGCACCCCGATCGTCGCGGTGGACCGGCCGCTGACCGGCACCGGCTGCGACCAGGTGCTCGTCGACACCCGGCGCGCCGCCCGCGAGGCGACCGAACACCTGCTGGCGGGCGGGTACACCCGCAGTGGCTGTCTCACCGGCCCGGCCGGGATCCACACCGCCGACGACCGGCTCGCGGGCTTCCGCGACGCCGTGCCCCGGCGGCGCGGGACGGCGAATCTGGTGCGGCGGTCGGAATACCGCTCGGCCGGGGCGCGCGCCGCCGCGCTGGACCTGCTCGATTCGGCGTCACCGCCGGATTCGCTGCTGATCGCCAACAACACGATGGCGATCGGGGTGCTCGAAGCCCTCGCGGCCAGGGGGCTGCGGCCGGGCCGCGACGTCGGTCTGGTCGCCTTCGACGACGCGCCGTGGGCGACGCTCGTGGACCCGCCGCTGACGGTCGTCGCCCAGCCCGCCTACGACATCGGCGCGGTCGCCGCCGAACTCCTGCTCGCCCGCATCGCCGACACCGGCCGCGAGCCCAGCTCGACCACCCTCGAAGCCCACCTCATCGAACGCGCCAGCTCCCGCCGGTGACCCCCCACCCGACGCCGAGGCCCGATCCCGATGGTCCCTGAAGGCCACCTTCACGGCGTTTTACGCCGTGAAGGTGGCCTTCAGGGCACGGCTCTTGCGATGGCGGTCACGCGACGACACCGCGCTCGCACACTGGACGTCAGACCGCAACTCGTCGACGAGTTGCGCGTACGAGACGTACCCGGGTGGCCGGTCCGAACTCGGCCACCCGGGGACGCCCCACCCCCTTAACCCCCCAGCTCTCCTACGCTCAGCCCTTGTTGAGCTCGGCGTAAACCTGTGTCGCGTTCTCCTTGGTGATCAGCCTGGTGCCGAGCGTCTGCTTCTTCTCCACCTGCTGGCAGTCGATGAGCAGCTTCTTCGCCGCGGCCACGGCTTCGGTCCCGCCCGTCGGGTAGATGAACGTCGCCGAAAGACGCCCCGCCTCGACGGCCTTGATGCCGCCCTCCGGCACCGGGAGCCCGTCGATGCCGACGATCGGCAGGGTCGGCTTGCCCGCGTTCTGCGCGGCCAGGCGCGCGCCCTCGGCCATCGGGTCGTTCTCCGAGAAGATCGCCTGCGCGTCCGGGTGGGCCTTGAGCAGCGCCTCTGCCTGCTGCTGTCCCTTGTCCCGCAACCAGTCCGCGTCGGCCGTCGCGATGATGTCGATGTTCTTGCCCGCGATCCCCGCGGCGAACCCGTCGGCCCGTTCCTTCGCGGGCGTCGCGCCCGCGAGGCCCTTCAGCTCGACGATCTTCCCGCCCTGCGGCAGCAGTTTCTCCGCGAAGTACTGCCCGGCCTGCTTGCCGATGTCGACGTTGTCGCCCCCGATGAACGTGGTGTAGGCGTCGCCGTCGACCTTGCGGTCCAGCACGATCACCGGGATGCCCTTGTCGTAGGCCTTCTTGACCACGCCGGTCAGCGGGGTCGCCTCGTTGGGGCTGATGATCAGCAGGTCGATCTGCTGGGTGAGGAAGGTCTCCACCTGCTCGACCTGCTTGGCGTTGTCCTGCGCCGCGTCGGCGTAGTTGACGGTGAAGCCCGGCACCCCGGCCGCGGCGCGGCGCACTTCGTCGTCCATCCGCACCCGGTACGGCTCGCCGAGGTTGGCCTGGCTCATCCCGATGGTGAACTTCCCGTCCGGCCCCTTGCACTGCTTGACCGGGACGGGCGCCGCGCTGCTGCCACTCGCGGCGGGCGCGTTGTCGTGCGTCGTCCCGCAGGCCGACGCGGCCAGCACCGTCCCGGCCGCCAGCAGCACCGCGGTCCGTCGTGCGTTCCCTGTCATCTCTCCCCTTTTCCCTCTACGTACGGATCGCCGCCGGGCGCAGCCGCTGCAGCCCGGCGGCGAACACGATCACGCAGCCGACCACGACCAGCTGCACGTTGGAATCGACGTTGTTGAGCTGCAGGATGTTGTCCAGCACGCCCACCAGCAGCGCGCCGGCGACCGTGCCGAGCACCGAGCCCCGCCCGCCGGACAGGCTGGTGCCGCCGATCACCACCGCGGCGATGGCGCTGAGTTCGAACCCGGCCCCGTCGTTGGGCCCGCCGAAGCTGAACTGCCCGGCGTGCACGATCCCGGCGAGCGCGGCGAGCAGCCCGCACAGGCCGAACACCAGCACCTTCACCCGCAGCACCGGCACGCCCGAAAGGCGCGCGGCCTTCTCGTTGCCGCCGATGGCGTAGAGGTGCCGCGAGAACGCGCTGACCCGCAACAGCACCACGGCGAGCACCGCGACCACCACGAAGATCAACGCCGGGATCGGGACCACCCCGTTGAACGTGCGCTCGCCGAGCAGCGAGAACGTCACCGGCGCCTGCCGGGGACCGTCGCCGTAGACGATCGAAACGCCCCGGCCGTCGGACCACATCCGCGCGATCCCCCGCGCGACCTGCATCCCGGCCAGCGTCACGATGAACGCCTGGATGCCGAACTTCGCGCTCGCGATGCCTTGCGCCAGCCCGAAAACCAGGCCGAGTGCCAGGATGAGCAGCACCGAGGGGACCAGGCCCCAGTCGTTGACGGTCAGCAGTTCGGCGACGCCGACGCTGGCCAGCCCGACCACGGACCCGACCGACAGGTCGATGCCGCCGATCAGGATCACCAGCGTCATGCCGACGGCGAGGATGCCGATCTCGGAGATCGCGCGCACCACGTTGAGCAGGTTCCCGCTGCCGAGGAACACCAGGTGCCCGCCTTTGACCGGCGAGAGCACGACCGCCGCGACGAACACCGCGACCAGGCCGAACAGGCTCTGGAACTTGAACAACGCGGTGAGCAGGCCGTGGGCGCGGCTCGGCGGTGCCTCGGTCACTGGACGTCCCCCATCGACGCGGCGAGCAGTTCGGCCTCGCCCGCGCTGCCGGTGTCCAGCTCGTGCACGCTGCGCCCGGCGCGCAGCACCACCACGCGGTCGCAGACGCCGACGAGCTCGGCGGGTTCGGACGACGCCAGCAGGATAGCGACGCCCTCGCCCGCGATCTCGCCGAGCAGCCGGTAGATCTCGGCCTTGGCGCCGACGTCGACCCCGCGCGTCGGCTCGTCGAGCAGCAGCAACGCCGGACCGGTCAGCAGCGCGCGGCCCAGCAGCACCTTCTGCTGGTTGCCGCCGGACAGCGCGCCGACCGGCTCGGCGATCGAGGTGAGCTTGACCCCGAGCCGCGCCGCGCTCCCCCTTGCCGCGCCGCGCTCCCGGCGGGCGGACACCACGCCGAACCGCGCGAGCCTGTCCACAATGGACAAGACGCTGTTCGCCAGTACCGAATGCTCCAGCGCCAGCCCGGAAAGCCTGCGGTCCTCGGGTACGAAGGCGACCCCCGCCCGCATCGCCTTGCGCGGCGTGCGCGGATGGAAGTCCTTGTCCCGCAAGAGGACCTGGCCAGACCAGTGCCCTCCCGGCCCGCCGCCGAACAACGTCTCCAGCAGCTCTGTCCGCCCGGAGCCGAGCAGTCCGGCGAGGCCGACGATCTCCCCGGCGCCGACCCGCAGGCTGATGCCGTCGGGTGGACGGCCGCCCGCATCGGCCCGCACGACGAGGTTCTCCACCCGAAGCACGTCCGCACCCGGTTCGGCACTGGCGCGGGAATCGGCGCGGAACATCAGGTGCACCGGCCGTCCGACCATCGCCTCGGCCGCCTGCGCGGCGGTCAGCTCGCGCGCGTCGAACTCGGCGACCACCGCGCCGTTGCGCAGCACGGTCGCCCGGTCGGCGATGCGGCCGATCTCCTCCATCCGGTGCGAGATATAGACCAGCGCGACCCCCGCGGCGCGGAGTTCGGCGATCACCGCGAACAGCTGCTCGACCTCGGGCGGGGACAGCGCCGACGTCGGCTCGTCCATGATCAGCACGCGCGCGTCGAGCGAAAGCGCTTTCGCGATGGTGACCAGCTGTTGCTCGCCGGTGCGCAGCAGTTCGACCGGCGCCGCCGCGTCCAGCCGGACCCCGGACCGGGCCAGCAGGCGCCGGGTCTCCGCCAGCATCCGCCGCCGGTCGACCGTGCCGAACCGGGTGCGCGGCTCGCGGCCGAGGAAGACGTTCTCCGCCACCGACAGCGCGGGCACCAGGTCGAGTTCCTGGTGGATCATCGCGATCCCGGCGCGCTGCGCGTCCGCGGGGCGCGAGAGCCGGACCGGCTCCCCGCCGATCCGGATCTCCCCCCGCTCCGCGGCGACCTGTCCGGAGAGCACCTTCATCAGGGTCGACTTGCCGGCCCCGTTCTCCCCGAGCAGCGCGTGCACCTCCCCGGCACGCACCGCGAAATCGACGTCACGGACAGCACGAACACCGCCGTACGCCTTGCTCACGCCGGTCATCACGACCAGCGCGGCACCCTCGTCACCCATCCTCGGCCCCTTGCCGCGACGCCCTGACCCTCGTGAGCGGCACCCCTGTCGAGAAATCGATTACCCGACCGAAGTTAGAAGCAGCGGAAACCGGTGTCAAGTGCCACTCGGGTGGTTCGCCCCCGGCAGCCGGTGGCGAACCTGTCGGAATACCGACACTGTCGGCATTCCGCCGCCGCAAATTGGTCCAGACCACGTAGCGTCGAAGGAACACTTTCCACTCTGGAGGGGAGTCGATGAAGACTATCCGCCGCCTGCGCCGCACGGTCGCACTGACCGTGGGCGCACTCCTGCTACCCGCCGCCGCACTGCTGGTCACCAGTCAGTTCGCGGGCGCCGCCACCAGCGCGTCCGCCGGGTTCACCCAGGCTTCGGTCTGGGACAGCGGCTACACCGCGAGCTACCGGATCACCGCCGGGACCACCGCGCTGGCGAGCTGGAAACTCGAATTCGACCTGCCTCCTGGCACCACGGCGGGCACCTACTGGGACTCGCTCATGACCGCGTCCGGCAACCACTACGTGTTCACCAACCGCGAATACAACGGTTCGGTCGCGGCCGGGGCGTCGACGTCCTTCGGTTTCAACGCCGCCGGGAACGGTTTACCGCTCAACTGTTTGCTGAACGGACAACCGTGCGGGGGCGGCACCGTTCCGACGAGCACCGTTCCGACGAGCACTGGGCCGACGAGCACCACGCCCACCAGCAGCACCACCACACCCACCACCCCCACCAGTACGGTGCCTACCAGTACAACGCCCACCACTCCGCCACCGGCCGGTGGTATGACCGCGGCGCCGTACTACATGCCGCTGGACAACGATCCGCAGGACATCGGCGCGGCCATCGTGGCGAGCGGGCAGAAGAGCTACATCCTCGCGTTCGTCCTCGCGCCCAGCGGCGGCGGCTGCACCCCGACCTGGGACGGCAACTCCGCGCAGCCGGTCAGCGCGGACACCGCCGTCGCCGCGAAAGTCGCGCAGATCCGGCAGGCCGGTGGCGACGTTTCGGTGTCCTTCGGCGGCTACAATGGGCTCGAACTCGGAGCGGCCTGCGGGGACGCGACCTCGCTGGCCAACGCCTACCAGGCGGTGATCACCAAGTACTCGCTCACCCACATCGATCTCGACATCGAGGGCGACGACCTCGGCGACGTCTCCGGTGAGACCAAGCGCTTCCAGGCGATCAAGACACTCAAGCAGCGCAACCCGAACCTGCACGTCACGCTGACGCTGCCGGTCACCACCATCGGCCTGTCCGACCTCGGACGGGCGGAGATCCAGCGCGCCAAGGATCTCGGCGCGTCGATCGACCTCTACAAGGAGATGGCGTTCGACTACGGCGGCCCCGCCGCGAGCATGGCCGACGACGTCAAGAAGGTCATGGAGTCCGTGCACGGCCAGCTCAAGACGCTGCGCCCGGACCTCGACGACGCGGGCGTCTACGCCCACACCGGGCTGATCCTGATGAACGGCCACACCGACCAGCCGAGCGAACTGTTCACCCAGGAAACCTTCCGCGCGCTGCTCGGCTACGTGCAGGCGCACCGGCTCGGCCGGTTCTCGTTCTGGGCGCTCAACCGTGACCGTGTCTGCACCGTGCCCACCGGCTGGGCCGACGGCAAGTGCAGCAGCGTTTCCCAGCAGCCGTACGACTTCAGCAAGATCGTCGCCCAGTACCAGGGCTGAGAAGGAGAGACATGTCCAGGAGAAGATGGCACCTGATCGGCCTGGTGGCGGCGGTAGGCGCGCTCGTCACGGGACTCGTGGTGGCGCCCGCGAACGCGGCGGGCAGCGTCACGGCGTCGTTCTCGAAGGGCTCCGACTGGGGCACCGGGTACGAGGGCAAGTACACGATCGCCAACGGCACGTCTGCGGGCATCTCCGCGTGGCAGGTCGAATTCGACCTGCCAGCCGGGGCGAAGGTCGCGTCGCTCTGGGACGGCAGCTACACCGCCAGCGGCCAGCACGTGACGGTCAAGAACACCTGGAACGGCAGCGTCGCGGGGGGCGCGAGCGCCAGCTTCGGGTTCAACATCGGTTACACCGGAACGTATTCCGCGCCGAGCGGCTGCAAGATCAACGGCGGTTCCTGTGACGGCGGGACCACCCCGCCGACGACCACGACCCCCACCACTCCGACGACTTCGACGACACCCACGACAACGCCCACCACCCCCACCACGACACCGACGACCCCGACCACCACCCCGCCGCCGAACACCGGCGCGATGAAGAACGTCGGCTACTTCGTGCAGTGGGGCATCTACGGCCGCAACTACCAGGTCAAGAACATCGAGACCAGCGGGTCGGCGGCGAAGCTGACGCACATCAACTACGCGTTCGGCAACGTCACCAACGGCTCCTGCACGGCGAACGACGACACCTACGCCGACTACGACAAGGCGTTTGACGCGGCGTCCAGTGTGGACGGTGTGGCGGACACCTGGGACGCGGGCGCGCTGCGCGGCAACTTCAACCAGCTGCGCAAACTGAAGAAGATGCACCCCGGACTGAAGATCATCTGGTCGTTCGGCGGCTGGACCTACTCCGGCGGCTTCGGCCAGGCCGCGCAGAACCCGGCCGCGTTCGCGCAGTCCTGCTACAACCTGATCAAGGACCCGCGCTGGGCGGACGTGTTCGACGGCATCGACATCGACTGGGAGTACCCCAACGCCTGCGGGCTTTCCTGTGACACCAGCGGTTCCGCGGCGTACAAGAACCTGCTGGGCGGCCTGCGGTCCAAGTTCGGCTCCTCGTTCCTGATCACCTCCGCGATCACCGCGGACGGGAGCAGCGGCGGCAAGATCGACGCGGCCGACTACGGCGGCGCCTCGCAGTACGTCGACTGGTACAACGTCATGACGTACGACTTCTTCGGCGCCTGGGCGGCGCAGGGACCGACGGCCCCGCACTCGCCCTTGACCACCTACAACGGCATCCCGATCCCGGGCTTCACCTCCGACGACGCCATCCAAAAGCTGAAGGGCAAGGGCGTCCCGTCGAACAAGCTGTTGCTGGGCATCGGTTTCTACGGCCGAGGCTGGACGGGAGTCACCCAGGCGACACCGGGCGGCACGGCCACCGGCGCGGCACCGGGCACGTACGAGGCGGGCATCGAGGACTACAAGGTCCTCAAGGGCAGCTGCCCTGCCACCGGCACGATCGCGGGCACCGCGTACGCCAAGTGCGGGAACAACTGGTGGAGCTACGACACCCCCGCGACGATCCAGGGCAAGACGAACTACGTGAAGAGCCAGGGCCTCGGCGGCGCGTTCTTCTGGGAACTCACCGGGGACACCGCCAACGGCGAGCTCATCAGCGCCCTGCACGGGGGCCTGTCGTGAGACTGGGCAAGTGGCTGCCCGCGTTGGGGCTGGCAGCGGCAGCGGGTGCACTCGTCACCGGCCTGGTGGTGGCGCCCGCGACCGCGGCGGGCAGCGTCACGGCGGCGTTCTCGAAGGGCTCCGACTGGGGCACCGGGTACGAGGGCAAGTACACGATCAACAACGGCTCGGCCGCGGGCATCTCGGCGTGGACGGTGGAGTTCGACCTCTCGGCCGGGCAGAGCATCACCTCGCTGTGGGACGGCAGCTACACCGCCGCCGGGCAGCACGTGACGGTCAGGAACACGTGGAACGGGTCGGTCGCGGCCGGTGGCAGCGCGAGCTTCGGGTTCAACGTCGCCTACTCGGGCTCGTTTTCGGCTCCGGGCGGCTGCCAGCTCAACGGGGGTTCGTGCGGTGGCGGTACTCCGCCGGCCACTACTCCCACGACGCCTACGAGCACCACGACCTCGAACCCGCAACCCGGCGGGCGGGGCGCGCCGTACCTGTATCTGGGCTGGGGTAACCCGCCGAGCCCGACGGCGTTGATGAGCGCCACCGGCGTCAAGTGGTTCACCATGGCGTTCGTGCTGTCCTCCGGCGGCTGCGAGCCCGCCTGGGACGGGTCACGTCCGCTCAGCGGCAGCGCGGACGCGACGGCCATCGGCCAGATCAAGGGCGCGGGCGGCCAGGTCGTGCCCTCGTTCGGCGGCTGGAGCGGGAACAAGCTCGGGCCGAACTGCGCCGACTCGGCCGCGCTGGCGGGTGCCTACCAGAAGGTGATCAGCGCGTACGGGCTGAAGGCGATCGACATCGACATCGAGAACTCCGACGAGTTCGAGAACGCTGTCGTGCAGGACCGGATCCTGGGCGCGCTGAAGATCGTCAAGGCGAACAACCCCGGCATCCAGACGATCCTGACCTTCGGCACGGCGACGACCGGCCCGAACTACTGGGGCGGACGGCTCATCGACCAGGCCAAGGTGCTCAACGCCGGGGTCGACGTCTTCACGATCATGCCGTTCGACTTCGGCGGCGGCGCGAACATGTACGCGAGCACCGTCAGCGCCGCGACCGGGTTGAAGGACAAGCTCAAGTCGACGTTCGGCTGGTCGGACGCCACGGCGTACAACCACGTCGGCATCTCCGGCATGAACGGCCTGTCCGACCAGCAGGAGCTCACGAGCCTGTCGGCATGGACCCAGATCCGTGACTGGGCCAAGTCGAACGGCCTCGGCCGCCTGGCGTTCTGGTCGGTCAACCGCGACCGGGGCTGCCCCGGCGGCGGCGTGGTGTCGAACTGCAGTGGCATCGCCCAGAACGACTGGGACTTCACCAAGGTGACCGCCGGTTTCTGACCCGGTCACCACGCAAGTCCCTGAAGGCCACCATGACGGCGTTTAACGCCGTCATG
>NZ_JAYMZS010000128.1:0-24983 GCF_035828755.1 Amycolatopsis sp. H20-H5
ATCACGTCATCGACCAGGGCCTCCGTGCGTCTGCCTGGCGACGCGGACACCAGGCAGACGCACGAAGAAGCCACTTCAGACGACGCCTCCGCCTCCAGATGCTAGAGATCTAGCCCTGTAGTACTAGGGCGTGTCTGGTAATTCTGTTCGATGGGCTTCGTGATTCAGGTGGTTCCTGGCGGTGCGGGGCGCCGACCCTCGTACCGGGTCGTGCGCCCCGTGCCGCCAGGGGCCGCCTGGGCGCGAAGACCGCGAACTTGACTTGCCAGACACGCCCTAGTGGCCGAACGTGAACCAGTTGACGTTCACGAAGTCGGCGGGCTGACCGCTGGTGAAGGTCAGGTACACGTTGTGGACCCCGGTGACGGCGCTGATGTTCGCCGGAACGGTCCGCCAGGACTGCCAGCCGCCGGTGTCGGCCACCGCGAAGCTGCCGACCGGTGGGCCTGCCGGGCTGTCGAGCCGCACCTCGACCAGGCCGCTGACCCCGCCCGCCGCGCCGGAAGCCACCCTGGCCTGGAACTGGTGCGCCGCGCTGGGGCCGAAGTCGACGTTCGGGTACAGCGCCGAGTCGCCGTTGCCCGCCGGGCCGACGTTCTGCCCGCCGCCGGTGTCCGTGGTGCTCTGCGTGCCCAGCCCGGTCGCCTGGCTGTAGGACTCCGCCTGGATCGTGCTGTAGGCGCTGCCTCCGCCACCCGGCGTGGTTGACGGCGGAGTCGGCGGAGTCGGCGGGGTGGTTGACGGCGGAGTCGGCGGGGTGGTTGGCGGGGTGGTCGTGCCGCCCCCGCCGCGGGTGGACACCGAGACGTAGTCGACCACCATCGGGTGACCGGGCACGATGCCCGCGCCGGGGGTGGTGGTGCCCGAGTTGTTGTCCGGGAACGCGCCGCCGATCGCGACGTTCAGCAGCACGAAGTACCCGGCGTGATTGGTCATGTTCGCCCAGGTCGTCGCGTCGACCTGGTTCTGGGCGACCGAGTGGAACTGCTGCCCGTCGACGAACCAGCGGAACACCTGCGGGCTGGAGCTCGCGTCCCATTCGAAGCGGTAGGTGTGGAACCCGGCCTGGCAGGTGGCGCCGGGGCAGGCGCGGTTGTTCACGATGCCGGTGGTCTCGTCGCACGGGCCGCCGGGGTTGACGCCGCAGTGGAGCACGCCCCAGACGGAGTTGATCCCGTTGACGTTCTCCATGATGTCGAACTCGCCGACGCTGGGCCAGTTCCAGTTGTTGCCGCGATAGGGGGAACCGAGCGCCCAGAACGCGGGCCAGTAACCCAGTGCCGCGGCGCCCGTGACGTTCGGCATCTGGACGCGGCTCTCGATGCGCAGCGCGCCGCCCGCCGGCGGTTTGAAGTCGCCGCGCTGGGTTTCGATCCTGGCCGAGGTCCAGTTGCCCGCGCCGTCACGCTGTGGGGTGATCCGGAGGTTGCCAGCGCCGTCGAGCGCGAGGTTCCGCGCGTCGGTCGTGTAGTTCTGGATCTCGCCGGTGCCCCAGTTTCCCGGCCCGCCGGGGTAGGCGTGGCCGGTGTCGTAGATCCAGTTCGCGCCAGAGGGCAGGGAGCCGTTGGCGCCGGTGAAGTCGTCCGCGAACACCTGGGTCCAGCCCGCGTCGGGCGGCGGCACCGAGGCCGAGGCGGGCAGTGTCAGCGGGATCGCGATCAGCGCGGCGCCGAGCACCGCCCCCAGCGTGAGCCACCGGCGACGTTTCCCACGCGGTGGAAGATGCGACGAAAGGGAGTAAACAGGCATAGGGTGACCTCCTCGTCAACCCGAACCGGCGGCACTCGCGGGATTTGTTGCCGGTCACAACAAAGCCCGCTCAATGACACCTGAGGTCTAGACCAGTGCCTATCCGCCATTCAGGTGATGTGTGACAGCTATCACAGAGTGAGAGCCGTCATCTCACCCATGACGAAGGGGACCTCCCAAGTGGGAAGTCCCCTTCTGCCAGGCCTTTCAGAGTCCGAAGCGGCTCCAGGTCGCCTTCTGCGTGACAGCGTCCAGCACCGCGCTCGCGGCCGCCGGAGCTCCGATGCCGAGACGCGCGAGAAGCGGCCTCTTCGGCTCCGCGATCGCGATCTCCGCGTCCGGGTAGCGCTCGGAGATCACCTGGCGCAGGCTCCCGAGGCCGTCCACGAGCCCCAGTTCGACAGCTTTGGCGCCGAGCCAGACGTCCCCGGTGAACAGGTCCTCCCCGGTGGCCAGCCGGTCACCGCGGCGCTCCTTCACCCAGTCGACGAACAGGTCGTGGAGCTGGGTGTGCATCTTCTTCAGCCACTCGACGTCCTCGGCCTTCTCGGGGCTGAACGGGTCGAGCCGCGACTTGTTGGTGCCCGCGGTGTGCAGCCGCCGCTCGATCCCGAACCGCTCCAGCAGCCCGGTGAACCCGAACCCGCCGCTGATCACCCCGATCGAGCCGACCATCGACGTCCGGTGCGCGTAGATCTCGTCCGCCGCGCAGGCCAGCCAGTACCCGCCCGAGGCGGCGACGTCCTCGGCGAAGGCGAGCACCGGCACCTTCTTCTCGTCCGCCAGCTGCCTGATCCGCTCTGCGACCAGCCCCGACTGCGTCGGCGCGCCACCGGGCGAGTTGATCAGCAGCGCGACGGCCTTGAGCCGATCGTGGCCGAACGCCCTGGTCAGCGCCGATTCGACGGTGGCGAGGTTGATCGAGCCCCTGGCGAGCGGCGAGGGCGAAGGCGTGATCACGCCGTGCAGCTTGACCACGGCGACGACGTCCTTGCGCTCACCCCGGTCGCCGATCATCGGGAGGCGGGAGGTCAGTTTGTCGGTAACGCTCATGACCCGAGGTTACTGACTCCCGGCTCTCATTTCCGCAGCTTGCTCGCCTCGACGTAACCCCACCGCTGCGCGTTGGGCACGTAGACCTCCACCCAGTGCCCGCCGCCGCGGGTGCGCCCGGTGACGTCGACGTGCCAGCCGGACTTCGCGTTGCCGATGACGAAGTTCGCCGGGTCCCGCAGGGTCGCGTCGTGGAACAGCTCCTGCGACTTCTTCACCACCGGCGCGGCGGCGAGCCGGAACTCGACCGGCCGCCAGCCGTCGGCCTGCTGACTGCGGCCCCGCAGGATCCGCGTCGGCACGGACTGCCCGGCCGGGAACGAGCCGTCGTTGACGCTCTTGCCGATGCAGGAGGTCTTCGTGAAGCCCCACCACGGATAGCTTTCCTTGGCACGGTTGGGATCCTGCACGACCGACCAGGTGCTGTCGACGTTGTAGCGCCAGTTCAGCGTCCGGTCCTTGGCGATGGTGAACCCGCCGTTCGCGACCACGCCGTCCTTCGGGTAGTTGGCGTAGACCACACAGTCGCTCGCCGCCTTGAACCGCTGGAACAACGGCTTGCGAGTCCCCGACTTCGCCGCCGCGCCACCACCCGCGCTCCCGAGCCGCGCGTCGACGTCGAGCAGGTCGTCAGCGGCCAGCTCACTCGCGACGTCACCACCCGCGGTGACCGAGGTGTCGGCCACTGGACCACTCGCCGCCGACGCCGTGCCGGGCACCTCCCGGTCCCCCAGCCCACCGGCGATCGCCCCGCCCGCGATGAGCACCGCCGCCGCACAAGCCACCCAAGCCAGTTTCCCCATCGTGCTCCTCCTCCGCCGCCGAACCGGTCGGGGAGAACGGTGCCAAGCCGGGCCGGCGCGCTCAATCGCCGCTGCACGCACGCTCAAGTTCCGTGCACGGCCGGAGTCAGGAGCCGGGCAGGACTCCGCTGCGCGAACCGTTGACGCCGTTGACGTCTCCGGCCGCGCCGCCCTCTTCGGGGCCGCCCTGCTCGGGGACGTCGGCGGAGTAGTCGGGCAGATTGGGCCGGACGCCCGGCATGAACTTGGGCACCCGCAGGGTCACCTTCATGCCCGCGCCCTGTGCCGTCTCGACCATCAGCGCGTAGTCGCCGCCGAACACCTGCTGCATCCGCTGGTTGATGTTCCCGAGGCCGACGTGCGCGCCGGTGCGGTGCGCGCTGCGCAGGTCCGCCAGGCGGTTCGGGTCCATGCCGATGCCGTCGTCCTCGACGCTGATGAGCGCTTCGGAGCCGTAGTCCTCGGCGATGACCGTCACGCAGCCGCCGCTCGGCTTGCTCGCCAGGCCGTGCTTGACCGCGTTTTCGACCAGCGGCTGAATGATCAGGAACGGCACGACCACCGAGAGCACCTCGGGCGCGATCTTCATCCGCACCTCGAGCCTGCCGCCGAACCGGGCGCTCTCCAGCGTCAGGTAGCGGTCGATGTTGCGCAGCTCCTCGGCCAGCGACGTGAACATCCCGGACGTGCGGAACGAGTAGCGCGTGAAGTCCGCGAAGTCCTGAAGCAGCTCTCGCGCTTCCTCCGGGTCGGTCCGGATCAGCGACGAGATCGTGTTGAGCGCGTTGTAGACGAAGTGCGGGGAGATCTGCGCGCGCAGCGCCTTGATCTCGGCCTGCTGGAGCTGGTGCTTGGACTCGTCGAGGCGGGCGAGCTCGAACTGCGTGCAGACGAACTGGGCCACCGCCCCGGCCATTTCGACCAGCCTGCCGCGGGTGCGGCCGACCACGATCAGCGCGGCCTCGGCCTCGCCCTCGACGATCAGGGGCACGATCACCGCGGTCCGCATCCGGCAGGTGCCGCGGTGGTTGCACGGCATCTTGTCGTGCGCGACGACCTCGCGGCGGTGCCTGCGGATGGCCGCGCTGATGGCGTCCACGAGGTCGACGTAGTGGTCGTTCGCGTCGCCGTCCCAGGACATCAGCGTGCCCTCGCTGTCGGTGATGCCGACCGCGACGCAGTCGAGCATCTGCAGCAGCTGGGTGGTGATCTTGTCCGCGGCGTCCTCGTCGAGCCCGCCGCGCAGGTCGGGGGTCGCCTTGGACATCCGGGAGACGGCCTGGAGCATGGCGTTCTCGACCACACTGGCCGGGCGTCGCGCCTTGACGAGCAGCACGACCACGGCGACCGCGAGCAGCAGGACGACCACCCACGGCACGATCTGAGCGATCGGAAACACGGACACGGCGTCCATGCTCTGCGCTCGGCCAACCGGGTGCAAGGGCTAATCCCCACTTTCCGTTCATTTGTGACCACCGAGGGTGGGGCCGACCCTACCCAGAATGGTCGGGAAACCCGCATGGTCACCCACCGCCCGGCCCGGCAAGCTCGACTCCGTCAACCGCTTCCGGGAGGAGAACGAGCAGATGGACGCGCACGGCAGGGTAGTGCGATTCACGGTGCGGATCACGGTGGCCGTAGCCGCTTCGTCGCTACTGGGGGTAGCGGCGATCGGGACGGCTTCGGCGGGCCAGCGGGCCGATCAGGTGCGCGACGCCGTCCGGGAACTCGTCTCACCTGGGGGATTCCCGGGGGCGGTTGCGTACTTCAGGACTGGCGGGACCACGCGACGGCTGGGCGCCGGGGTCGCCGACCTCGCGACCGGCGAACCGGCGACGCCGGGCCTGCGGTTCCGGATCGCCAGCAACACCAAGTCGTTCGTGGCGACGGTGCTGCTGCAGCTGGCGGGCGAAGGCGAGGTCTCGCTGGACGACTCGATCGAGCGCTGGCTGCCGGGCACGGTGCGCGGGCCGGGCTACACGCCTTCGGAGATCACCCTGCGGATGCTGCTGAACCACACCAGCGGCCTGCACGATCCCGACGAGGCGGAGCTGTTCGAGCCGTACTTCGCGGGGAACCGCGGGTACGTCTACGAGCCGTCCGAGGTGATCCGGCGGTCGCTGCTGACGCGGCCCGCGTTCGACCCCGGCCAGGGTGTCGCCTATTCGAACACCGGCTACCTGCTCCTCGGTCAGGTGATCGAGAAGGTGACCCACCACGACGTCCGCGCGGAGATCCAGCGGCGCCTAGTGCGCCCCCTTGGCCTGACCCGGACCTCCTTCCCGCGCCACGATCCCGTCCTGCACGGCCCTCACCTGCACGGCTACGGAATGACGGGGCAGGACCTGACGACATTCAGCCCGTCCTACGACTGGACCGCGGGCGCGATGGTCTCGACGGTCGACGACCTGGCGACGTTCCACCGCGCGCTGCTCGGCGGCAAGCTGCTCAAGCCCGCGCAGCAGGCCGAGCTGACCAGGCTGGTGCCCAACGGGCAGGGGTACGGCGGCTACGGCGCCGGGATCGAGACGATCGACTTCGGCTGCCCCGACGGCAGCACGCAGACCATGTGGGGCAACACCGGCGCGGGCCCCGGCTTCTACAGCGTCTCGATGAGCAGCGCGGACGGCTCACGCCAGCTCGTGCTGGCGGCGAACGTCTTCGATCTCGAGCGCGAGTCGAAGGGGAACCCGGCCACCATGCCGCGCAGCACGCTGCCGGTCGGCGTCGCCGCGCTCTGCCGCTGAGCGCGCTACTTGAGCAGGCGGGACATCCGCCGGTCGGCGAGGGGTTTGCCGCCGGTCTGACAGGTCGGGCAGTACTGGAACGACTTGTCCGCGAAGGAGATCTCGCGGACGGTGTCGCCGCAGACCGGGCACGGCAGCCCGGTCCGGGCGTGCACCCGCAGGCCGGACCGTTTCTCGCCCTTCAGCCGCGCCGCGTCCTGGCCGACCGACCGCGTCACCGCGCTGGTGAGCACCTCGTGGATGGCCGTGGCCAGCCCCTCGAGTGCGTCGGGCGAAAGCTTTCCGACCGTCGCGTAAGGCGAAAGCTTGGCCATGTGCATGATCTCGTCGGAGTAGGCGTTCCCGATCCCGGCGAGCCGGGTCTGGTCGGTCAGCGCGGTCTTCAGCCGTTCCGTCCGCCCGGCGAACAGCTCGCCCAGCGCGTCGGTACCGAGTGTCAGTGCGTCCGGCCCCAGCCTCGCGACGCTGGGGATCTCCTGCGGGTCGCGCACGATCCAGACCGCGAGCCCCTTCTTCGTCCCAGCCTCGGTGAGGTCGAACCCGGACCCGGCCGCCGCGTCGAGGTGCACGCGCAGCGAGATGGGCCCCTTCCCGGGCTTCAGCGGGGCCGGGGAAAGCTTGTCGGACCACCTGAGCCACCCCGCCCGCGCGAGGTGCACGACGAGGTGCAGATCGCCGACGACATCACCGACGACATCACCGAAAACCAGGTCGAGGTGCTTGCCGTGCCGCGCGGTGCCGGTGACCTCGCGCCCGTGCAGCTCCGTCCACGGTGGGGTGGCGGTCTTGAGCACGCTCAGCGAAGCCACGTCGAGCCGGTGGACGGTCCTGCCCACCGCGTGCTCGCGCAGGTGGTGGGCGAGCGCTTCGACCTCGGGTAACTCGGGCATACCCCAGTTTCACCTCTGAACGGCCGAAACGCCAAGGCTCACTCCACCGGGTGCAGCGGCCCGTCGAAATCGGGCAGCGAGTGCTTCTGGATCGTCTTCGAGATCTTCGAGACCTCGCCGCGCACGGTGAACATGCCGCGGATGGAGCCGACCCAGCGTTCGGACGGGCGGTCACCGGCGAGGTCGCCCTCGGTCTCGGCGACCACGGTCCACGGCCGCCGCAGGATCCACCGCAGCGGGAAGAACAGCGCGACCAGCACCAGCGCGAGGATCACCCAGGACGGCACCATGACGTCCGCCGGGGTCCAGACGATGAGCACGAGCGCGAGGGCCACGGTCACCACGATCATCGCGATGCCGGGGCCGTAACTGCCGGCGACGTCGTGTTCGAAGTCGTCCGCCGTGGCAGGCGCACGCCATTCCATCTGGGCACGGACCACCCAGTCACGGCCGTCTTCACCGTTCACCAGCCGGTTCATTCAGTTGCCTCCCGCGCGACGCCAGCTCCCTGGTGAGCGTCACCAACCGTACCGTGGCCGTGACTGCGCGCGCGAGGCCTGAATCCACCATTCGGGACACATCGCCGGGCTGACGACCGGCCTCATCCGGCATCGTCACCGCTGGTGGAACTGACCCGGGCGGGTGAAGACTAGGGCGAAACCGAATCCACCCCGCCGGTGGAAAAATCCCTCGATGAGTCGGTCGTCACCTGCGGGCCGGTGGAGAAGTCCCGCGAGGACGGGCTCGCGTCCGGCTTGACCGAGAAGTCCCGCGACCCTGGTTCCGCCTGGGGTGTGACAGTGAAGTCGCGCGAAGACTCGCTGGTGGCGGACTCGCTCGGCGGTGTGCTCGACGGCGTGCTCCTCGGTGTGCTCGTCATTGAGAAGTCCCTGGAAGACGTACTGGCGTCCGGCGAGGTGGAGAAGTCGCGCGAGGAGGTGCCGTCCGCCGGGACGTCGTCACGCGGTTTCTCGGCGGGCGGGCCGTCCGTGGTCGTCACCGGGCTGGTGCCGGTCGGCTTGACCGAGTCGTCCCTGGATGCCGTCGTCGTGCTGGTCTCCGGCGGCCCGGAGGTCGGGCTGAGCATCGGGCTGGGGGCCGGCGGGCACGTAGTCGTGGGGGCGGACGTCGACTCGAACGCCGTCGTCCCGCCGTTCGACGGCTCGCTGGTGTCCAGCCTGGGTGCCGCGTGCGTGCTGCTGCCGGGCGGCGGCGCCACGGCGTCCGGCGAGGACGAACCGACCGGCGCACCGGAACCGCCGGCGAGCCCGTTACCGGTGGCCGCGCCGTCCGGGAGGTTCGGCAGGTCGTGCACGCCCAGCGCCGAACCATCGTGGGACCGGGCGGGCACCACGGGCACGACCCGGCGGCCGTTGAGCTCGGCGGTGCCGATCCGGGGCACCGCGACGGGCGGCGGGGGCGGCACGACGCCCTGCGGGCCCGGCGGGATCAGCGCCAGCTCCGGCACGCCACCACCGGACAGGCCCACCGTCTGCGCGGCGTCCTGCCCGAACATGATCGGCCCGGCGGCGATGCCGACCGCCCCCGCGGCGGCCGTCGACGCGAGCGCGAGCCCGACCTTGACCTTGGAACCGAGCACCAGCCCCTTGAGCGTGGTGGCCAGGCCTGACAACGCCCCGGAGGCCGTCCCGTACGAAAGGGCGGCAGGCACCAGCAGCACCAGCACCCCGGCGTGCGCCCGCAGCGACGAACAGACGTCGCGCAGCTCGTCGTGGGTGGCCCGGCAGGAGGTGCACCCGATCAGGTGAGCCTGGATCCGGCGCGCCTCGGCGCCGGTAACACTGCCCGCGGTGAACCCGCCGAGCTTCTCCACCACGCCACGGCACGAGTCCGGGCTGCGGCTGACGGAAAGGTGCGCCTGCAGATAGGCCGCACGCAGCCCTTGCCGCGCCCGCCGGGCGAGCGCGGCCGTCGCGTTGGCGCTCAGGCCGAAGTTCGGCGCCACCATCGCGGGCTGCTCGCCCTCGACCTCCGTCTGCCACAGCACGGTGCGCCAGCGCTCGGGAAGACTGGTGAAGGCGGTCGTGATCAACGTGTGCTCGGCCGAGCGGGCATGCGTGTCCGCCCCCGCCCCGGCCCGGAAGGTCAGCTCGTCGTCGCTGACCGGGACGTCCCGGCGCGCGCCGTGCCACTCCCACGACACCCGGCGGGCGACGGTCAGCAGGTACGCGCGGATGTAGTCGCGCGGCCCGGAACCCCGGCGCAGCGCCTGGAGGACGCGGAAGAACGTTTCGGCGGTGATGTCCTCGGCTTCGGAACGGTCCGAGGCCAGACTCCCGGCCAGTCGTCTGACGGCGGCCGCGTGCAGCTCGAACAACTCCCCGAACGCGGAGTCGTCACCGTTGCGGAGCCGCTGGAGCAGTGCCTGCTCATCGGATCCCGAGGCCGCCTGGTGCGGCACCGTGCCCTGCTCGGTCATCCGGCCAGGCACCTCCTCCCCGAAGGACTCACCATTCGGTCGAATGGGGACACCATACGGAGGTATTCAGCCCTCGTCACCCCTTGTACGCCAGCTGTAACACCAGAAGACACTTCCGGGGTGGCTCGAAGGGGTGATCGCGGGCCGTATATAGTCTGTCTCGTACCGCTCGAACAGCGGCACACGCGGATGTGGCGCAGCTGGTAGCGCATCACCTTGCCAAGGTGAGGGTCGCGGGTTCGAATCCCGTCATCCGCTCTCAATAGACGGTTCGTGCCGACAGAAGACATCGGCCTTGCCGCTTCGCCGATCACTCCCGGGGCTGAGTCCCCAAACCCCCGCACAGTGCCTTACGCGCCGCTTGTCGGGCCCTTAAGTCTTAACGCCTCCCTACTTTCGTCTTGTTCATGCATCTTGCTTTCTGCCGGTTGCCCCTGCCCCGGGGCCGCGTTCTGGACCGCGGGTTGGGTAGCTTGTGGCAAATGCCGACGCAGGACGGGCGCGCATGATGGACGGGGATTTACCGGTGCAGGGCAAGGTGTCGGAGCCGGGTGCGGTGCCCGGGGGGTATCGGGCGCTGGGGCGGGTCCTCTTGTGGGGGCTGCTGCTCGCGCCGATCGCGTTGTCATTGCTCGAGGTGCTCAGGTCGCCGCGGATGAACACGTGGGACTTCTGGGTCCTGCTGGGGCGCTCGACCTACGCGGACGGGACGCTCAACCCCCGCAGTTTCACCGTGTTGTTCAACGAACACCCGGCCGTCACGGTCATCCTCACGTTCTGGGCCGACGCCAAACTGTTCGCCGGCTCCCAGTGGGTGCTCGGCGCGGTGGCGTTCCTGCTCGGCCTGGCCATGTTCGCCGCCCTGTGGCGGATGCTCCCGCCACGGCTGACCGGCACGCCCCGGCTCGCCGTGCTCACCACGTTGTCCCTGCTCGTGTTCTCCTCCGCCGCGGTCGAGTACTACGGCGCGGGCTGGATGGGCATCCAGTGGTTTCTCGGCCTCGCACCCGCGGTGGTCGCGTTGTCGTTCGCCCACCACGGCCGCACCGTGCCCGCCGTCCTGCTCGGCGTGCTGGCAAGCCTCGGCCACGGCTCCGGCTTCCCGGTGTGGATCGCGCTCGGCCTCGTCGCCTGGCTGCGCCGGGACCGGCTGTGGCGAGTGGTGCTGCCGCTCGCTCTCGGCGTCGTCGTGCTGGTGCTGTGGAGACTGGCGTCGGTACCCGGTCCCGCCGCCCCGGGAATCAGCGGCGTGGACACCTACCTCGGTTCGACGATGACCGCGCTCGGCCGGGCGTGGGGCGCGCAGTCCCCGGACGTCGGGATGATCACCGGGGCGGCGACGCTGGCCGCCATCGGCTTCGCGGTCGTGACGGCGGCACGGACCCGGGTCGTTCCCGTCGACGGGACACCGGCGACACCGGATGACGCGGGCTGGATCGGCCTGGCCGTGCACGCGGCACTGGCCGCCGCGATGGTCGGCCTGAGCCGCGGCACGATCAGCAACATCGAAGGCCTGTCGGCGCGCTACGCCGTCATCGGGCTGCTCGCCACCGCGGCCCTCGTCGCACTGCTCGCGCTGCGGGCCCCGCAGGCGATCAAGACCCGCACGGTACCGATCGTCCTCGCGATCGGGCTGGGCTCCTACGCCGTCGGGTCCACCAGCGCGTCCGAGACCCGGCAGGACTACCTCACCCAGCCGGTGCTGGCGGCCGCGATGGTGACCGGTGCCGACTCGGTCGTCAAGAAGATGAACGGGTACCCGGAGTACCTCCCCCGATTCAGGGCACTGGGCGTCTATCCGTTCACCGGCGACTTCACCCTCGGTTGCGGCGTCCACGGCGGTCCGAGCCCCGAACTCGGCGCCAGACTCGACCTGGCGTCCGCCCGGCCACTGACCGCGGCGCTCGACGGTGACGCCCTCACCGCGGGGGTGGTCGAGGCGGCCGGCGGCGACGCCAAGGTCAACGGCGACACCGACCTGCGCGGCTGGGCCTTCGTCGACGGCGACCAGCCGGACTGTGTGCTGGTCACCGACGCCGACGGCGAGGTGTCCGGCGGCGGCGCGGTCGGCCTCCCGCGCCGCGACGTCGGCGTCACTTTCGGGGTGACCGGACGGGCGGGCTGGGAAGCCACTGCCAAGCCGTCGGTCAAGGGCGGCGCGGTACTGGCCGTGAAGAACGGGAAGCTGTATCGGCTGGCCGTCATCGCCGCGAAGTAAGCACTTCGGGTCCCGGCGTTGCCGGGCGACCTGTTGCCGCTGAAGCTTCCCGCAAGTGTCATGAAAGGGTCTTTCAGGGCAATTTTTGTCCTGAAAGACCCTTTCATGACACTCGGGGTCAGAGGGTGGGGGCTTTGTAGGGGTCGTGCTCGGCGAGGAGCTTGTCGAGGCGGGCCTGGTCGACGCGGGTGAGGATCGAGCTGTCCTCCTGGCGGTCGCGGACACATTTGGCGAGCGTGAACGCGGACGTGGTCACGAACAGCACGCCCAGCGCGAGGAACGCGCGGATCCAGCCGTTGACCGGCAGGAACGCGATGCCGGCGACGAGCGCGAACAGCGCCAGGCCGAAGGACAGCGCCGCCTGGGCGAAGAACGCCACAGTGGTGGGGGACGACGCGGGAGAGACGGTTTTTGTCATGTCCCCAAGGTCCGCCATCGCCGCGCGGTTGTCTTGAGTACGGCTACTCAAGACCTGGTCACGGTCAGAACTCGTAGCCGTCCAGCAGCGTCGGGGTGACCGGGGACAGGTGGGTGTCGGCCTGCTCGACGACCTGGCCGCGGGCCATCCGGTGCACGCGGAACTCGTTGTCGTGCAAGGGATCCTGGTCGTCCCAGACATGCAGCAGCCCGTAGGAGCCCGGGGCGAGCTCGCCGACCCTGGTGAACAGGTCGATCAGCTCGGGGCCCACCGTCGAGCCGTGCTTGTCGAGCCCGCCGAGGTGCAGCACCGGCACGCCGTTGACCCAGCGCAGGTCCAGCAGGTCGAAATCCGCGAAGTCGCGGATCGCCCGGCCGACGCGGTCGACGAGCCGCTCGAGCAGGGCGGCGTCGTCGTCGCCGGTCGCGGAATCCCCGATTGTCACCCAGCCGTGGTATTCGAACACAGCGCAGAGCCTAGGTGGCCGCCCCGGCGCGCTCCAAGAGGCCCTGACCAGTGGCTACAAGATGTTCACCGGGCGAGGACGACCGGCGACCCGTCCCGGCGCAGAACGCTGTTCAGCACCCCGTCGCCGTGCTGCTCGAACGACTCGACGAGGTCCTTGCCGTAAGCGCACAAGGTGCGCTCCCAAGGGTGGCCGAGCGTGCCGAACCTGAAGTCCTGCGCGAGGAAGAGGTGATAGTCCGCCTTGGGGAACACCGGCACCGGCCAGGTGCGCTCCGGCACCGGGCGGTGCGGCCAGAACCGGTACGACTGGTGCTGCCAGTGCAGCGCCCAGACCCACTCGTCGGGCGCGGTGCAGTCCCTCAGCGCGGCGAGGGCGATGCGCGCGACCTCATCCTCGCCGACCGCGTACGGGCCGAGCCGGAACTCCGCGGACGCGCGGTCCAGCCCGCCAGGGGACAGGTCCCAGGTGCGTGACGGCTTCGGCTCGCGAAAGCCGGGCCAGGCGTTCGCGAAGGTGCTCGGCGAGAAACCCAGTTCGCCGTAGACCCAGTACCAGGCCGGTTCGTCGGCGACTCGGGAAATGGCTTCCCAGGCTGTGTTCAAGATCGACCTCGGGGGATTCGGCCGGTTAAGACTCCGAAAGCTTCGTGTTCGCCGCCCGAGTTGTCCAGTCGACCTATCGCTTGGCGTGAAACCCGCCACCTGACTGGCTTCGAACTGCCAGGTGGGACGGCATGAGACCGGCGCTCGCACACGGATAGTTCAGGACTGATCACATTTGGTGATGCCCTCTGCGCGTCTCGCCCGGGTGATCGGCGGGATTCGCCGGGAATTTCTTGCCTGGGATTCGATCCGGGATTCCACCGGCGAAGGGCAGCGAAAGGGGCCACGCCGAGTTCACCCTTCGACCTGCCCTCGGGCGCCTACCTCGCCCGGCACCGGCACCGGCACCTGCTGCCGGGGATCAAGGCGATCGTCGGGCTCAAGCCGCCCGCGAGCTTCGCCACCGTCCGCTACAACGGGCTGCACGCCTACCACCTGGTCGCGCCCGACGGCACCCGCCGCGCGTTCCGCTACCACTGGGCACCCGAGGCCGGGATAGCCGAGCTGAACACCCGTTCCGAGCGCGAGTGGCCGCCGCAGTACCTGGTCAGCGAGATCAAGCAGCGGGCCGAGCGCGAGACCGTCGGCTGGACGCTGATGTTCCAGCTCGCCGCCGAGGGCGACCCGGTGGACGACGTGACGCGGCAGTGGCCTTCCGACCGTGAGGAGGTCGTCGCCGGGCATCTGAAGCTGGGCGTGCCGCTCCCCGACCAGGCCTCGGTGGAGACCCGACGAACGTGGTGCCGGGGATCGAGACCTCCGCCGACCCGATCCTGCACTTCCGCTCCGAGGTCCACAGCGAGTCCTACAACCGCCCCACCCACGAAACCCGGACCACGATCCGGCAGGAGTGACCCGCGGCCGCCGAGGGAGCGTGACCCCGACGGCGGCCGCGCGGGCTCACGCGACTTCCTCCCACAGGCTCATGAAGGCCGAAGCCTCGCTGAGCGCCCACGGCCTCATCCTGGCCCGCTCGCGCGGCGCGAGCGTGAACTCCTTCCTGCGGCGCACGTCGATGACCAGCGCCTCTCCCCCTGGCAGCAACTCGTCCATGGTCTGTTCCAGCAGCCACAACGCCAGATGCGCGGCGTCGGGACTGAGCGGCTCTTCCTTGAAGTAGAGCCAGGTCGCGAACTCGCGGCCGTTACCCTTGCGCAGCCCGAGGTGCGGGCTGATGCCGATCTCGAGCTCGCCAACGCCCCACCGCGACCGGCCGACGTCGATCAGCCGGGGCTTGCGGCGGTTGACGTACCGCAGCCAGCCTTCGGAGATCGCCGCGTAGTGCGGCTTCGTCCGCTCGTCGGCGTGCTCGACCAGCGCTTGCATCGCCGCGACGTCCGTGCCGGACGCCCGCCCGGCGCGGATCGCGTTCGCGGCGCGCTGGTAGAAGTTGAACGCGGCCCGTGACGGATCCCCGTACTGACGGCGCTGCCGCCGCACGAACGAAGTCCGCGAAGGCCCCGGGCTCGTGGTGTATCCAATGAATGTGGGCAGGGTGATATAGGCCATCCGGCCTGCCTTTCGTCGCCGCTCCCGCACACGGTCGCGTGCGGCATCGCTGCTGTTCAAGGATAATTTTAGAACACATGTACGACAGAAACGGGGGCCTTACGGGTGATGGGGGAGACGAGTTTCAGCGAGGGGGCCAGTGCCCGCCGAGCAGCTCCCGCGCCTGTTCCAGGATCGGCACTTCGCAGACGTCACGCGGAGTGAGATCCGTCGTGATCCAGGTGTCGAGCATCGTCGTCCAGCGCACGATCATCCCCAGCGAACCGGGCTCGCCGAGCAGCCCGCTCATCTCGCGGACCAGCACCCCGCCGTCCCCTGGGCGTAGCTCGCCGCGGACTATCGCCGACAGCCAGCCGCGCACGAGCACCCACCGAGCGCTCTCGGCGTCCGGCGGGAGCGCCTGATCGAGCCCGAGCTCGTCGACAACCCTTTCGAACAACACCGGGGCTTGAGCGGCGTCCGCACCGGCGAGCAGCGGAAGTGAGGGGGCGTCGAGGCCCGCGACCACCGCGCCCAGCCCGGCCTCGATGAACCTGCCGGGGTCGACCTCGCGCCCGGCCAGCAGCTCCACGGCCAAGGACAGCAGCGCCTGGCGGCTGACATCGACATCACTCACAGACATCACTCACGGACATCACTCACGCGCTGGACTCCCGGGGAATCGGTGCTCCCGCGCAGACTAGCGAGACCGGGACGTCCGGGATGACCGCCGCCTGTCGCTGCCACTACGGCAAGTAGTGGCAGCGGCGGACCTCAGGACTCCCGGACGCCCAGGCCGATCGGGCAGCTGACGCCCGTGCCGCCGAGGCCGCAGTAGCCGTTCGGGTTCTTGGCGTCCGACAGGTACTGCTGGTGGTCTTCCTCGGCGTAGTAGAACGCGTCGAGCGGGGCCACCTCGGTGGTGATCTTGCCGTGCCTCGACGCATCCAGCGCGGACTGGTAGGCCGCGCGGGAGGTCTCGACCTCGGCGCGCTGCGCGTCATCGGTGTAGTAGATCGCCGAGCGGTACTGGGTGCCGATGTCGTTGCCCTGGCGCATGCCCTGGGTCGGGTCGTGGCCCTCCCAGAACACCTTCAGCAACGTCTCGAGCGAGACCTGCGCGGGGTCGAACGCGACGAGCACGGCCTCGGTGTGACCGGTCCGGCCGCTGCAGACCTCTTGGTACGTCGGGTTCGGGGTGAGGCCACCGGCGTAACCGACCGCCGTCGTGTAGACGCCGGGCGTCTGCCAGAACAGCCTTTCGGCGCCCCAGAAACAGCCGAGCCCGAACACGACTGTCCTCGTGCCCGCCGGGAACGGCGGCTTGAGCTGGGTACCGAGCACCGTGTGGGTCCCCGAAACGTTCAGGGCGTCTGCGCGGCCCGGCAACGCCTCGTTCGCCGACACCGCTTTCGTCTTGTCCCGTCCAAAAAACGACATACCTCGACTGTACGCATCACCGACCGGCCCGGCCGGTTCGTCCAGGCAGCGTAAGAATGGCGAAAGGGCACGATCTTCGATCGGTCTGCGAAACCGGTCCCTGCCCAGGTCCAGGCCCGTGTAACACTGATGCCCCACACGGCGGCAGGGGGCAGGATGAGCTGGCAGGATGAGCTCCGGAGGATCGACTCCGAGCTGGCCGCTGGCCGGCTGGGGCACACCGAGCACCGGAAGAAGCGTGACGAGCTCCTCGCCGAGGCGTCCGGCGGCGGTATGCCCTCGCCCGTCGCCTCACCCCTGCGGCATCCGCACCCTGAAGACGGCACCCGGCCCCAGGGTTATCCCGACGCCCGCGCCGACGCCTGGCGCCCCGCAGTCCCCGACGCGGAAACCACCGCCTGGCACAGCACCAACCCCGCCACGCCACCGTCGGCCAGGCCGACGGTTCCCGTGCGGAACCCGGCGCCGGTCATGCCGTCCGCGCCGGAGGCGCCGCCCCGCCCAGCACCGCCGAAACAGAAGCCGAAGGGGTTCGTCACCGACCGGCGCACCACCGCGCCCAGCCCGGCGGACGTCAACCCGACCGAGTTCATGAACATCGACGCCCTGCCGCGGTTCGGCAGGCGCCCGCCGCTGCGGCCGGCCACCGCCCAGCAGCCACTTCCGGCGCTGGCCCCGAAGCCGCCGTCACCCCCGCCGCTGCCGCCGAGCACCCAGCCGTACCCGACGGCGTCACGCAGTCCCAAGCGGCCGAGCAAGGGCAAGCCGACCTGGCTGTTCCTCTCGGTCGGGGTGCTGCTGGTGCTCGCGATGATCATCGGCGGCACCTGGTGGCTCGGTTCCAAAACCGACACCGTCGCCGGCGGGACGCCGTCCGCCGCCGGAGCCGACGGCCTCTCGAGCAGCCAGTCACCTACCGTCCAGCCGACGCTCGAAGAGCTGCTGCCGAAGCTGCCGGGCACCCCGTCGAACGACAACTCGACAATGTCCGTCGCCAAGGGCGCGGAGCTCAACCTGTACTCGACGGAAGCAGCGGGGTACTTCACCGGTAAGGGCGTCAAAGACGTCGTCTTCCGCGGCTCGTCCGAAGGCACGGACGGGTACCTCATCCTCGTGATCCCCACGAGCGACCCGCAGGTCGCGAAGGCTGTCGCCGCGTACCTGCACGACAACTCGGTGAACGGCGGCCTGGCCGAGCAGCGGGTCGGCGACCGGGCGGCGCTGGTCGGCAAGAACAAGAACGGCCAGCTCTGCGGCGCCGGGTACACCTCCGGCGGCACGGTCGTCACTGCCTGGGTGTCCGCGAGTCTCACCGCGGACAAGCAGTCGCTCGATGATCATTTCGGGCAGACGATGGCCGCGCTGGAAAAGGTCCTGCCACCGGGCTGACGCCGCCGCAGGTCGAAGCAGGTCGCGGAGAGATCACGAATCGACCCTCCACAGCGGCCGAGGACCGGGCAGTGCAGAATGTGCGTGGTCACCGCATTAGTGGTACGCGACGGTCGGGTGTGGTCCGTCGACGGACGAAGAATTGGGGGCCGGTGGTGTCCTGGCAGGAAGAACTGCGCAATCTGGACGAGGAGCTCGCGTCGGGCCGCCTCTCCGCGGACGACTACCGGCTTCGCCGCGACCAGGTGCTGTCCTCCGCGGTCGCGTACGGCGATCCGGCTCAGCAACAGCAGCAGGGCGCGCCGGCTCAGCCGCCGCAGTCACCTCAGCAGTACCAGCAGCCGTACCAGCCCCAGCAGCAGCCGCAGTACCAGCAGCCGCAGAACCAGGCGCCGCAACAGCCTCAGCAGCAGCCAGGTCAGCAGCAGCCCGCCGCGGACTCCACGCAGATCATCGCGCCGGTCAGCCCCCCGTCGGGCATCCCGGCGCCCAACGCCGAGGCCACCCAGATCGTCTCGGCCGCCGACACCGGCGCCGAGCGCACCCAGGTCGTGCCGGGCTGGCAGTCACAGCAGCCGCTCGCCGACCAGAGCCGTACGCAGGTCGTGCCCGGCCACAACTCTCCGCCCAGCGGCTTCCCTCAGCAGCAGGCTCCCCATCAGGGCTGGAACACGCCCGACGCGGACCTGAGCCCGCCTTGGGGCGGCTCGGACTTCCCGCCGATCTCGCCGGTGGGCAGCTCGGAGTGGGTCAAGCAGGGTCCAGAGCTCTTCGACGACAAGCCCAAGGGCAAGGGCGGCAAAGTCGCGATCCTCGTGGTCGTCGCGGTGCTGGTGCTCGGCGGGCTCGGCGTCGGCGGCTTCTTCCTCTTCAAAGGTGACGGCTCCCCGCAGGCCAACGGCCCGGTGAACCAGACGAGCACCAGCCAGCCCGCTCCGCCGCCGAAGCCGCGCACCCCGGGTGAGCAGCTCTTCGACCGGATCCCCAAGCAGACCGGCGACGAGGATCCCCAGAGCGGCGACGTGCCCGTCAGCCAGCTCGTCTCGGCCGGTTACCTCGACGAGAGCGAGGCCAGCAAGCTGACCTCGGCAGGCGTGTCGAAGGTGGCTTGGCGCGGGTCGCAGAAGAAGCCCGACGAGACCGGTCCGCAGACGCCCAAGATCTCGATCACGATCATCCCGATGACCAGCCCCGGCGGTGCCACGGAGTTGCTCAAGGGGCTGCGGCAGTACCAGACCACCCATGGCTTCACGGTCATCACCGACACGCTGCCCAACATCCCGGCGACGGTGAACTTCCAGAAGAAGGTCACGGCCGAGGCCGGGACCTACCGCGCCACCTGGATCTCCGGCAACAACATCGTTCGGGTCGACATCGCCCAGAACCCGCTCGGCGACCCGAACGGGGAGAACGCGTTGAGCGGGACCTACCAGCGTGCGGTCAAGAAGACTCTGGAAAACTTTCCCGTCAGTGAGTGACGGCCGATGACCACCGGGCATGAGCTCACCAGGCTGCTCACCGCCGTGTTTTCGCTGGCCACGGACGTCGGCTCACTCAGCGACGAGCTGCATTTCGCGGGCCGGGACGCCGCTGAGCGGGCCGAGCTCGACCACGGCCGGGCGAACTCGCTGCGTGCGCTCGAGCTTCCCGGGCACGCGCGGGTCCTCGAGGTAGGCGCCGGGTTCGGTGCGCTGACGCGCTACCTCGGCGAGCGGTCCGCGTTCGTGCACGCGGTCGAGCCGGATCCGGGCCGGGCGGCGGCCGCCCGGCTCCGCACCCGGGACCTCGACTCCGTGACGGTGCTCGCCGAATGGGCACCGGGCGACGGCGACGAGTACGACCTCGTGGTCGTCGCACAGGCCTACGCGACTCGCGGGCTGCTGGAGCGGGTCCGCGCCCGGCTCGCACCGAACGGCGCGGTGGTCGTCCTGACGTCTTCGCCCGCGGTCGTTTCGACGATGGCGGCCGCCGGTCTTCCGGTCGGCCGCGAGCTGAGCTGCTCCCCCGGACACGAGACAGCGCGAGCCGTCCAAACCGCCGCGCTCACCGCCGAGTTCCCGCGGCTGGCCGCTGGGATCGCCAGTGAATCGGCCCGCGGCCTGCTGCTGCTGGCCGGTCCGGGCGCGGGCGCGCTGTGGCCGGAGGACCGGCTCGCCACCTACTTCAACACCACCGAGCGAGCCACCTTCGCCTGCACCCGCGCGGACGTCTGCCGGACGCCGTCGGGCGCCGAGGTCCGGCGCGTGCCGCTCGTGCCGGCCAAACCGGTCCTCGGGATCTCCGTGGGGCCGTGCACGGACGCGGTGCGCGACGCGCCGACGATGGTCGAGGTGCTGCTCGCCGAGCCGTGGCGCGTGACGGAACTGCTCACCGGCTGGCGCGACCTGCTGCGGCGCGAAGCGAACGGCACCGGCACCGCGCTGTGGGACCTGGTGCCGCACAACGTGCTGGTGAGCGGCTCGGAGCTGTACCCCATCGACCTGGAGTGGCACCACGAGGGCGCCGGGGTGCCGGAGGTGACCGCGCGGGGCGTGCTGGTCCTCGCGGACCTGCTCGCCACTGCGGGCTGGTCCGCCGCGGCTCCGGACGGCACCATGCGCGAGCTGGCAGGCTGGCTGGGCGTGCTGATCGGGCTCGACCCCTCCTTCCTGGACGAGGCGGTGGAGCGTGAGGTCACCTTCGCGACGATCGGCTCGTGCGGGAGCGACCAGGGCGTCGCGGAGATCCGCGCCGCGGTCGCGGAAGTCTGGGCGCACCGGCTGGCCCGCCGGACGGCCGGGGCCGGGCAGTGAACGAGAGCGAGGAACCAGCGTCATGACGAGCCTGCGCACCGCCGGCGTACTCACCCCGGATCGGCCGGTGGGGCACCTGTTCGAGATCCGTGGCTGGGCCGGCGGGGTCAGCCGGGTCGACGAGGTCACGGTGACGATCGCCGGGACGTCGGCGAACCTGCTGCCCGAGCTGATCCCGGGTGCCCCCGAAGGCAGCCTCGGCTGGCGCGCGGTGACCGGCGCCCGGGTGCCCGCGGGGCCGCAGGAGGTGCTCGTGACCGGGCCCGATGGTGCGGTGCTGAGCGCGGCGACGGTCCGGGTCGGCACGCTGCTCGGCGAGGAACCGCTGTGGCTCGGCGAGCTGAGCACCCCGCGCGCGGATACGACCGTCGAGGGCCATCTCGTGCTGGTGCAGGGGTGGGCGCTGCTGCAGGGAAAGGCCGCGAGCCTGATCGAGGTGATGGTCGAAGGCGGCGGCACGGTCCGCGCCCGCACCCGGTTGCCTCGCCCGGACGTGGCGGCGGAGCTGCCGAGGTTCGACGACGCCGCGGTCAGCGGGTTCGAGGCGCTGGTGCCGGTCGACCTTGACTTCGGCGAGGAACGCACGCTCGCGGTGCACGTCCGGTACCGCACCGAAGGCGTCGGCGAGGTGCTCTCCCCGGTCCGGACGTTCACCCTGCGCAAACCCGAGGCCGACGCCGAGGACACCGAACTCGCGGACGAACTCGCCGCGGACACCGCCCGCGCGATGGCCAGGGTCACCACGGTGACCGACCCGAAGCATGTGCTGGTCTTCACGCACAGTCTCCACGTCGGCGGCGGGCAGTTGTGGCTGATGGAGCTGCTCACGCGGATGGTCACCGACCACGGCTGGCAGGTCAGCCTGATCAGCGAGTCGGACGGCCCGCTGCGGGCCGACTGCGCCGAACTTGGCATCGAGGTCCACGTGACCACCCACTACCGGAACTCGACGGTCGCCGCGTACGAAGGCCACGTCGCCGAGCTGGCCCGGTTCGCCAAGTGCTCGGGCGCCGAGGTGGCGCTGGTCAACACCCTCGGCGGGTTCGGCGGGGCCGACGCGGCCAAGCGGGCCGGGATACCCACCGCCTGGGTGATCCACGAGAGCTTCCCGCTGTCGACGTTCGCGTACCTGAACTGGGGGGCGGTGAAACCGCCGCCCGCGGTCTGGAACCGGTGGCAGCGCACGCTGGCCGAAACCGACCGGCTGCTGTTCGTCGCCGATTCGACGCGCGAGATGTTCCTGCCCTACAGCAAGCCGGAACGCTGCCGGACGGTCCGTTATGGCACCCCGATGGAGAAGTTCGGCGGCCGCACGCGGGCCGAGGTCCGGCAGCAGGCCAGGACCATGCTCGGCTACGCCCCGGACGACGTGGTGCTGCTCAGTCTCGGCATCGCCGAGCCCCGCAAGGGGCAGGGGGCGCTGGTGTCGGCGATGGAGCGGGTCCACCGCGTGTATCCCGAGGCCAAGCTGAGCATCGTCGGCATGCACCCGACGCCGTACGGGCTGGAGGTCGCGAGGTCCGTCGAGCGCGCCGGGCTGTCCGGCGTGATCGACCTGGTGCCCATCCAGCCGGACCCGCTGCGGTGGCTGCAGGCGGCGGACATCTTCGTCAACAGCTCCGACGTCGAGTCGCTGCCGCGCTCGATCCTCGAGGCGGTCTGCTGCGGGGTGCCGGTCGCGGCGACCGACGTCTTCGGCGCCAGGGAGATGCTCATCGACGGCGAGTCCGGCTGGCTTTTCGAGCCGAACGACGTCGACGCGCTGACAGTCGCCCTGCTGCGGGCGCTGGGCACGTCGCCGTCCGGCCGCCGGGACATGGCCAAGGCCGCGCACGAGCAGCTGCTGCCCTGGCTCGACCCGGCGGGCTACGCGCGGGAGTACTCCGAAATCCTCACCGATCTCGCCCGCACCGGGCGGCCGAACCCAGCAGGGGAAGAAAGTGCCTGACGAACTCTCCGAATCCGCCGCGCTGCCCGGCCGGGTGCAGGCCGAACTGACCCGGCTGCGCGCCGAGCGCCTGGTGTTCACGGCCGACCAGGACAAGCTGAAAGCCGAGTTGGCCGGCACTGAGCACGAGCTGCGCGAGTCCCAGTCGGCCACGAAGGCCGCGAGCGCCCGCGACGCCGAGCACGCTGAGCTGAACGAGCAGCTGGCAGCGCTACGCGAGAAGCAGGAAAAGGACCAGGAAACCGCCGAGGCGAACAGCGCCGCGCTGGAGGCGGACGTGCTCACCGCGCGGCAGGAGCGGGACTCCCTCCGCGCCGAGCTGCTGAGCTGCCGCGAAGAGCGCGACAGGCTGCGGCTCGCCCTGTTGGAGGCGGAGCTGGTGATGTCCACCGGGACGACGGACCTCGCGCTGCGCCAGGGCGCGGAGCCCGCCTTCGAGCACCAGCGGCTGATCGAAGCCGAGCGCCGCGCCGCCGAAATGGCCCGCGAGCTCGACGCCACCCGGCGGACCGTGAGCTGGCGGGTCACCGCCCCGCTGCGCGTGGTGCGCAAGAAGATGGACCGCCCGTGACGAACGGCCCCGAACTCTGTCTCGTCTCGGCCGAGGGCGGCTCCGCCTTCATGGAGGAGCTGCTCGAGGTCGTCGCCGACGCGGTGCGCACCGCGGGCGGACGGGCACGCACGGCCGTCGGGAGGTACCCGGAGGCCGGCCCGGACACGGTGTACCTGGTCGTCCCGCACGAATACTTCGTCGTGTCACCCGACGCCGACTTCCCCAGCGCCGAGGACTGCCGCCGGACGATCGGCTTCTGCGTCGAGCATCCCGGGACGGCGACCTTCGAGCGCAACGCGGAGCTGGTCCGCAGCCTCGGCGGGGCCGTGGACATCAACCACGACTCGACCGCCGAACTGCGCCGCCGCGGGGTCACCGTCGAGCACTTCCAGCTGGGCTACACCCCGCTGTGGGACCTCTGGGGCGGAGACCTGGACAGCCCCCGCGACCTCGACGTCACCTACCTGGGCACCGCCGAGCGGCGCCGCTCGATGCTGCTCGGCTCGTACGCCCGCGAACTGGCGCCCCTGCGCACCCGGCTGCTCACCCCTCCCCACGAGCCGATGACCGCGGCCAGGGTCGACTTCCTGCCCGGCAAGGCGAAGTTCGCGCATCTGGCGCGTTCGCGGTTCCTGCTGAACCTGCATCGGGAGCAGAAGGAAACCCTGGAGTGGGTCCGCACGCTGGAGGCGATGACCAACGGCTGCGTGGTGGTCAGCGAGTCCTCCACCGAGGTCGAGCCTCTGGTCCCCGGTGAGCACCTGATGCTGGCGCGGGCGCAGACGCTGGGAGCGGTGACAGCGGCGCTGGCGAAGCAGCCCGAACGCGAGCGCCACCTCCGCGCGTCCGCCTACGAGTTCGTGAAGACCCTGGACATGCAGGTCTCGGCGCGGATGCTGATCGAGCTGGCGAAGTCCCTGGTGGCGGGCACCACCCCGCCGCCCCCGGCCGGAATCGGCCCGGCCCGGCGACTGGCCTCGGGAGTCCGCAACCCCGCGAACGCCCTCGCCGTCGACACCCCTTCGTTCGACGTGCGGTTCGCGGGCGAAAGGTCCATCGGCGGCACTCCGTCGGCACGGGGCACGGCACTGTCCGCCCGCGTCGCTCAGCGGACGGCCGGAGCGCGGCGCAGCAGCGAGCGCCGCTGGGTCCAGGCCTCCGGCGAGACGCCCTTCGACGCCGCCACCCAGGCCGACGTCGACGTCCTGCTGGTCCGGCGCCCCGGTGAAGTCGACCCGGACGACCTCATCGCCGACCTGATCGCGGGCACCCGGCCGCCCCGCCGGGTGCTACTCGGCGAGGACGGCGTCCACCCCTGGCCAAAGCCCCGACCAGCGCAAATGCTGCTCCACACCGAGCCGCTGGGCCGAGGCCTGACCCGAAACGCCCTGCTGGAGCGCTCGACGGCACCTTGGCTACTGGTACTGGACGGCGGCATGCGCGCCTCGGAATTCCTGCTGGAACGCCTGCTCACAGCGGCGGACTCGGAAGGCACCGACGTCGTGCACTGCCCGATCGCCGACCCGCTCGACGGCCTGATCGGCGCCCTGCCACCCGAAGAGCGGCGACTGCGCACCCTGCCGTACCTGGGCAGCGGCTACCTGGTGCGCCGATCGCTGGTCGACGAGTTCGGCGGCTGGAACTCGGAGGTCCTGTTCGAGGGCCTGGAGGACCACCTGTTCTGGCAGCAGGTGGTGACGGCATCGCGCCCGACAACCCTGGTCCAGCAGGTACTCCTGCGACGCCTGCGACCAGACCCGGACTCCCGCCCGCTCGACCACGACCCGCACCGAGTGTGGTCAGCGGTTACCCCAAAGGTGTGACATTAGGCCGTGTCAGTGAACGCCCTCCCCCCTTCACGCGCCCTATAGGAAGAGCATCGGGCCCGTCCCGAACGCTGGCGAAGGGAGCCACCCCATGGCAGTAGAGATCATCATCGTCTCAGCCCTGGCACTAGTGTTCCTGATCCGCCTAGCCCTCCAAC
>NZ_JAYMZS010000129.1:0-24941 GCF_035828755.1 Amycolatopsis sp. H20-H5
AGCGCGGGCCGGGTGTACTCGGGCTCGACCCTGGCGCGGACCGGCTCGGGCTTGGGCAGCGCGGCCGACTGCTGAGAACGCGCGGCGGGGGCCACCGGCGCGGTCTGGCCCCGGGTCGACTCCGCCCGCGACGGCTGCGGGCGCGGCGCCTCGGCGCGCTTCGGCTCCGGACGCGGCAGCTCCGTCCGGGTGGCCTCCTCGGTCCGCGTGGGCTCGGGACGGCGCGGCTGGGGTTCGGGTTTCCTGGGCGCCTCGGGCGCCGGACGGCGGACCTCGGCGGGCTTGGCGGCGCGAGGGGCTTCGGCGGACTCGGCCTTCGGCGGCTGCCGGGGCTGGTCCTCGAGCGGGTTCGCCCGCGACGCCGGCGGCTTGGGCCTGGCCATCTGCTGGGTGCTCTGCGGGTTCTGGGTGCGGGTCAGGCCACGGCCGTTGCTGCGGCCGCCGGTGGCGCTGCCGTTGCTGCTGCCCGTGCTGTTGCCGTTGGTCGGCACCTTGCGGCGGCGCTCGGCGACGGACGAGACCGACGACACCGAAGCCTGCTCAAGCACGCGCTCGATGAGCTCGGTGCGCTGCTCGGTGACATCGAAGGTCTTCGCGGCCGTCAGCTGCGCGGGCTTGCCGTTGCTCTCCGGCGCGGCCGAGACCAGGCGCTGGTCGTCCTTGAGCGACCGCATCCGGGTGGCCTGCGCGGTGAGCGCGACGCGCTCCAGCAGCACCTCGCCGCCGAAGAGCGACTGCAGGCTCTCGCGCAGCGCCGTCACCTCGGCCCGCAGCGCGTCGAGCTCGTCGCGGGAGCGGGACTCGGAAGCCTCGCGGTTGTCCGCTTCGATCTCGAGCTCGTACTCGCGGCGAGCGGCGATCTCCCGCTCCAGCTCCAGCTCGTACACGGCCTGCGCTTCGGCCACCGCGTCCTCACTGTGTGCCGCGTGTTTGCGGTATTTCACCGCGAGGAAAGCGCCGATCAGGGCCGCCCACAAGGCGGCAACGATGGCCAGCCGGAGATACCGGAGGTCATCGCTGAGCACGAGCGCGAGGGTGGCGCCGATGGCGAGTATGAAGCCGACAACCAACCACGGCCTACCCAATAGGTGGCCGCGCGAGTCGTCACCCACGCCAGTCATGCCCAACACCGTACCTTCTAGTAATCCGAACGAGACCTAGTCGGTACTTCGAGCGGTGGACTGGGAGCGTTAACCGGTAGTCCGTCTTGGGGGGTCCTGATCACTGCCCTCGGGGGTCCGGCAGCAGTGCTCGAGCCACAAACCCGCAGCTACCAGCGCTGCCGCGGACACCAGTCCGACCACCGAGCTGCGGACGTCGAAAGTCGCGGCGACGAGTTCGTCACGCCGGGGAAAAAGATACGCCAGCGCGCCCAGCCAGGCACCCGCCATGAACGCTGCGGCGAGTGACGACGCCTTCGCCAGCGCCATCGATCGGGCGACCGCGATCGCGGCGAGCACTCGGCCCTCCTTGATCCGCGTCCGCACTGAGAACGCCAGCCCGACCTCGGCCAGCGCGAGCACGAACAGCGTCGCGCCGGCGAGCGTGGGCAGGCGCGGCAAGGAGCCGTAGGCGGAGATGAAGAGCAGATAGGACAGGAGCACACCGAGCAGGCCGGACACCGTGAGCTCGCGTGGCCGGGTGAAGTGCATGCCCCCACGGTACCGAGCGACAGCTGGGACACTTGACTCTCCACCGACTGGAGAGTCTTACATCGCGTCTGAGAACTGTCGCAGCAGCCGCCGCTCGAAGCCTCGAGCGCCTGTCCTTCGAAGCCGCCTACCCTCCACAAAGGACGAAAAAGCGGCCCATTCACCCGTTTTATACCGCCATGACCGTTTTATGCGTGCCCCTGAAGGCCACCATGACAGCGTTAAACGCCGTGAAGGCTCCCATCAGGGCACACGGCAAACCTGGGGTCGCGACTGAAGGGGACTTCCCTCCACTCAACCTTGCAAAAGTCCCCTTCACCAGAACAGACCGCGTGACAGTCCCCGTCAGTCACGCGGCCCTAGGAGACTGCTGAATAACAGCGTTCGGATGATTGATCAAATATGAAAGCGCTGGTCAGGCGACTTCAATTGATCTTCAGATCGACTTATTCAGCGGTCTCCTAGGCGCCAAACTGGACGACATGACATCAGTTTCCGGACGCCTTCTTACATGAGGCAAGTGGGCAGCACCGTCGTCTTCACCATCGGAGAACTGGCCAGGCGTACCGGCCTGCCTGTGAAGACCATCCGTTTCTACTCCGACGAGGGGCTGCTGCCCCCGACCGGCCGCACCGGCGCCGGATACCGCCTGTACGACACCACGGCGATGGCCCGCCTCGAGCTCGTGCGCACCCTGCGCGAGCTCGGTCTCGGCCTCGCCGACGTCGAACTGGTGCTCACCAGCGAGTCGACCGTGCGGGACCTCGCGGCCCGCCACATCGACGCGCTGGACGAGCAGATCCGGCGGCTCCGGCTGCGCCGCGCGGTGCTGCGGGCGGTCGCCAAACGTAATTCACCCGTCGAAGAGGTCAAGTTGATGAACCGGCTCGCGTCGATGTCCGACGAAGAACGCAAACGTTTGCTCGACGAGTTCTGGACCGAGATGGTCGACGGTCTGGACGTCGATTCGGCGCTGTACAACCAGCTGAGCTGCGCGAAGCCGGACCTGCCGGACGACCCTGCCCCCGAGCAGCTGGAAGCTTGGATCGAGTTCGCCGAGCTGGTCACCGACCCCACCTTCCGGAAACTGATCCGCGGGATGGGCGAGCGGCAGTCGGCACAGCGGCAGGCAGGCGAGTACCAGCAGCCCACCGAGACCCAGCAGGAGCAGTGGGTGGCGTGGTCTTCGCGCGCCCAGGCCGCGGTGGACGCGGGGCTGGCGCCCGACTCGCCGGAGGGTCGCGCGCTGGCCGAGACGATCTTCACGACGTCGGCCAGTCCCGGCCGCGACCCGCTGGACCCCGCGTACCGGACCGAGGTGACCGAGGGCATCGCCGCGGGCGCCGACCCGCGCGCCGAGCACTACTGGACGTTGCTCGGCGTCATCAACGGCTGGCCGCCGTTCCCCAGCCAGGCTGTCACCGCCCGCTGGATCATCGACGCCCTCACCGCCGCCCGCTGACAGTCGCCCGCTGACAACGAGTAACTGCGCACTCAGGCGAAGATGCGACTGCTCAGGCAGGGGTGCTCCGACGGTCCGCGAGCAGCACGACGTTGAGCTTGACCTCGGTGAAAAAGGCGTGGCGCAGGTCACCGGGCAGAGTGGCGCCCTTTTCCTCGACGATCCGCCGCGCGCCGCTGCGCAGCCGTTCCGCCTCCGGCGCGCGCCCGGACCGGTCGAGCACCACGGAGTGCCAGTAGCGGATCTCCTCGCCGCACACCGCGGGCAGCGGGCCGTGCTCGTCGAGGATCCGCACGGCTTCCTCACCGGCCCGCACCGCACTGGCCTGCTCACCTAGCGCAAGATGCAGCCGCGCCAGCAGCGAGAGCGCGACCACCTCGCTGCGCCGCAGGCCCGCGCGGCGGCATTGCTCGATGTTCGACGTCAGCAGATCCTGAACGCGCGAGGTTTCACCGGGGTCTCCCCGCGACACTGCGAGGAGCACCTCGACGTAGAGATTGCACACGAGGGAAGCCACGTTGATCAAGAACGTGCGCCGAGTTTCCTCCCACGCCACTTCCAGCGCGTTCACCGCGGTCTCGAGTTCGCCCTGTTCGAGGTGCAGCTTGCCGAGCAGGGCGACGTTGTACGCATGCCACGCGCTCGGCTCACCTTCGCCGAGCGCGACAGCTTCCACCAAGGTCGCCCGCGCCTTCCCCCACAGTCCCACCGCGCACTGCACCTGGGCCAGGTAGTTCAGCGCGGTCGGCATAGTGCCCGCGTCGCCGCCCTGGCGCAGGCGTTCGACGCAGCTCTCCAGCCTCGCCAAGGCCGCACCGAGGTCTCCCGAGTCGAAGAGGCTGACCCCGACCTGCATCTCGATCCGCGCCGCGGCGTGCAGCAACGCCGGATCGTTCGTACGGCCCAGCTCATGACGGCGCATCAAGCCCTCCACCTCGAGGAGGACCTCGAGGCCGGCACGCAGGTCGCGTTTGGTCAGCTCACGTCCGTACGCCGACCGGGTGAGAAACCGCATCGCGGTGTCCTCGGCCTGATCGGCGAGCCTGACCGCGTCCGACAACGCGTTCAGCGACTCGTCGACTCCCCGCACCTTGTGCAGCACCCGTCCCCGAAGTGCGGCAGCGCGGCAGCGCAACCGCAGATCGCCACTGCGGTCGGCGGCGGCACCCGCTTCGTCCACCAAGGGCTCGAGCGGGGTGGTCGCCAGGAACGCGGGGCCGGTGCTCCAGTGCCTTTCCGTGGACAGCAGCAGCAGTTCGATGATCTCGACCAGAAGACCGGCCGCCTCCCGGTCTTTGTTCTCCTGCCTGATGTCCTCGAGTGCCTGACGGCACAGCCGTTCGGCCTCGACCAGTGACCCGCCGGACCCGATGAGGGAACGGGCCATGGCGAGCGCTTTGCTCGCGGCCGGTACGAGCTCGTAGCCGAGATGATGCTGGTGGATCACCTCCAGCGAGTAGGTGCGCGGCTTGGTGGGCCAGTCCCGCATCAGTTCGCTGAGCACGGCCGCGACCGCCGCGTGCCGCTCACGGCGCAGCTGCGGACTCTGTTTGACGTACAGCACTTGACGCACCAGCGCGTGTTCGAACTCATACACGTCGCACCCGGCCCGCCTGGCCCACTCGTCGGCGTCGCTCACCTGGATCAGGCCGCTGGTGATGCTGATTTCGTACAGCCGGTCGAGCACTTCCTTCCGCGGCCGTCCGGACAGTCGCTGGACCGCCGCGGTGATGAACCGCTCTCCCTGGATCGCGCCGAACGAGAGCAGTTCGACGTCGGAGTCCGCCAACCGGCGAATACGCTGCCTGATCACGGCTTCGGCCGAGGTGGGAGCTTCCCCGGTCGAAGTCGTGACCGGGACGACGTCACCACCGGGGAGCCGCCCGGGGCGCTCGCTGAGCATCGACAGGTACTGCGCGACGAAGATCGGGTGGCCGCCGGTGTGGCGGTGCAGCGCGGAAATCCGTTCCGCGCCGAGATCCCTTCCGTACCGTTCCCGGACGAACATGTTGACGGCTTCGATACCGAAGCCGGTGAGGGAGAGGGTCAGCGCACTGCCCTGGATCGCCAGCCGGTCCAGCAATTCCCGCAGGGGTGAATCGACCGCCAGCTCACCACTTCGCACGGCGAGCACGATCGCGAGCGGCCGATCGGCAGCGGACGCCAGCAGCCTGTCCAGGACGAGGCAGGAACTGGCGTCGATGAGATGGGCGTCGTCGATCAGCAGTGCCGACGGCCGCTGGGACCGCACGGCGTCCAGAATGGCGTCCGCGACCATCATCGGAACGGGGATGGCCACGCCCTTGCCGCCCTCGCCCGGGGACTTGGCGGCCGCGGCCACGCCTGCCCGCAGCGCGGGCCCGGCGGCCGGAACCAGGTTGGCGACCAGCTCCACGCCCGAGTCCACCACGACCCGCCTGCCGAGTTTGAACAGCCGCCCACGCTTTCCCCGCGGCCGCAGCTCCTTGAGGGCGTCCACCATGACCCCGTAGGCGTTCTCCTCGCCGACCTGGCCATGACACCGCACGGAGGCTATCGAGCCGACCCGGACCGGCCTTACTGCCCGGACGCGCTGGACGAAGGCCGCCAGCAACGAGGTCTTGCCCACCCCGGCGACGCCGTACACCACCGCGATCCTGGGCCCGTCCGAGGCGACCCGCTCGAGAAAGGCGGCCAACGTGGCGGCCTCTGCCTCACGGTCCACGAACACGCCCGGCACGATGCGCTCCCGTCGCCTGTCGGGCGGGCGTGCCCGGAAGCCGCCCTACCCGTTATCGCTGACCGTTTCGTCAATCGTGTGTAGCACAAGATCCGAGCGGAGAGTGACGTCGTCGGTACTCATTCCAGCCTGCAGTCCGGAGATCGGCCCGTGGCCGGGGAGCACGGCGTCCGGCTCGACATCCCGCCACGGGACCAGCAGGGTGGACCGCCGGTGCGCCCCGGGATGCGGGAGCGTGAGATCGGGATGATCACTCAGCACCCCGTCGACGACGACGACGTCGACGTCGAGCTTCCGGGGGCCCCACCTGATCCCTCGGATCCGCTCGACCTGCCGTTCCAGCTCCTGGGCGCGAGCCAGCCAGCCCCATTCGTCGATCTCGTCGGACCGCACGATGAGCACCGCGTTGAGGAAGTCGTCCTGACTGAAGACACCCCAGGGCTTGGTCTCGTATACAGATGACGCGGCGACCAGGACGTCCTTGAAACCGTCGACCGCCGTCCGGAGGTACCCGAACCGATCACCGAGGTTGGAGCCGAGTGAGAGCACCGCACGGGTCATGACCGGGCACCCGCGCTGTCCGTGCGCGTGCGCCGGACGGTGACGGCGACGTCGTCGAAGGTCAGCGGGATGGGCGCGGACGGCTTGTGCACGGTCACCTCGACCTCGCTCAGCCGTTCGTCGCGCAAGACCTCCGCGGCGATCTTGCCCGCGACGCTCTCGATCAGGTCGTACGGCTCCCCGGCGACGATCCCGGCGACGAGCTCGGCCAGCTCGCCGTAGTGCAGCGTCTTGGTCAGGTCGTCCGAAGCGGCGGCCGGGGCGAGGTCGAGCCACACGACGACGTCGACGACGAACTCCTGGCCGTCTCGCTTCTCGTGGTCGAACACCCCGTGCCTGCCGAACACCCGCAGGCCCGTCAACGTGATCCGGTCAGTACTCACGCCACCGCGCTCATTCCGGGGTTCCCCTTTTCCAGGCCGCCGCGACGGCCACCGCGTCCAGCGACGCTCCGACTTCGTGCACCCGCACACCCCAGGCACCGGCCGTCGCGGCCAGCGCCGACACCGCGGCCGTCGCTGCCTCGCGCCCGTCAGGCAGCCGCGGCACACCGTCCTCATCGTACAGCAGACGGCCGAGAAAACGCTTGCGGGAAGCACCGACCAGCACCGGGAAACCCAGTGACAGCAAGGATTCAAGCCCGTGGAGCAACGCCCAGTCATGCTCGGCGTTCTTCGCGAAACCCAGCCCCGGGTCGAGCACGATCGCACTCTCGGCCACTCCGGCGGCGAGCGCGGAGTCCACTCTGGACACCAGCTCGGTGCGGACCTCGGCCACCACGTCGGTGTAGGACGCCAGCGTGTTCATGTCCCGGCTGTGCCCACGCCAGTGCATCAGCACCCACGGCACGCCGGACTCCGCGGCCACCCGCGCCATGTCCGGGTCGGCGAGCCCGCCGGAGACGTCGTTGATCACCCTGGCGCCGGCGGCCAGCGCGGCGGCGGCGACCTCGGCCCTGGTGGTGTCGACGGAAAGCCCGACCCCTTCCGCGGCGAGTGCCCTGATCACCGGGACGACCCTGGCGCGCTCGGTCTCCGCGTCCACTCTGGACGCACCGGGCCGGGTCGACTCACCGCCGACGTCGATCAGGTCGGCCCCGCGGGCCCACATCTCCCGCGCGTGCTCGATCGCCTGGTCCAGATCGAGGTAGCGGCCGCCGTCGGAGAACGAATCCGGGGTCACGTTCAGCACGCCCAGCACGGCGCAGCGCCCCGGCGAGGGCAGGCCGGGCGAGGTCACCGGCGCCCCTTGATGAGGTCCAGCGCCTCCGCCCGCGACGACGCCGACGTCTTGAACTGGCCGCGCACCGCCGAGGTGGTGGTGCGCGCACCCGGCTTGCGGATGCCACGCATGGCCATGCACAGGTGCTCGGCCTCGATGACCACGATCACCCCGCGCGGCGCGAGCTTGCGCACCAGCGCTTCCGCGACCTGGGAGGTCAGCCGCTCCTGCACCTGCGGGCGCCTGGAGTACAGGTCGACGAGCCGGGCGAGCTTCGACAGCCCGGTCACTTTGCCGCCGCCGTTGGGGATGTAGCCGACATGGGCCACGCCGTGGAACGGCACCAGATGATGCTCACAGGTGGAGAACATCGGGATGTCGGTGACCAGGACGAGCTCTTCGTGTGCCTCGTCGAACGTCTTGTCCAGCACCTCGTCGGGCTCGAGGTAGAGCCCGGCGAACATCTCGTGATACGCCCTGGCAACCCGGGCGGGAGTGTCGAGGAGACCATCCCGCTCCGGGTTCTCGCCACAGGCGAGCAGCAGTTCCCGAACCGCCTTCTCGGCACGCTCCTGGTCGAAGACCGGTTTGTCGCCGAGCGGCTGTTCACCGTTACCGCTGCTGGTTGTCCTGTCCATCCGCGTCACGCCGATGCTGCCCCTCGTCCTGCCCCTGACCACCCGGCTTGTCGGAGAACCAGCCGTCACGCGGGCGGTCTTCGGCGGGGTGCCAAGGCTGACCGGGCTGGCCGCCCGGCGAGGTCGCCGGGGTCCATCCCGGAGGAGCTCCGTAGTTCGGCGGACCGCCCTGAGCACCCGTACCCGGGCCACCCTGGTAGCCACCTGCCGGACCGCCCGGCTGCTGACCACCATATGCCTGGGGCCAGTGGCTGGTGCCGTTCGGCCCACCATTCGGACGGCCCCCGTTGGGGTAGCCGCCGGGCTGCGGCGGGGCGTACGGGTTGGCGTTCGGATCGGGCGCCGAGTACGGCGGGCCACCTGGCAGGTCTCCCCCGCCCGGCACGGTCGCGACCGGGGTCGGCGCGGGCTGCAGGACAGGCCGCTCCTTCTCCGGCGGCGGCCACGGCTCGCCACGCTCGATCGCCAGCTCGCCGGGGGTCTTGATCGGCGGCTTGTCCGAGGGCGTCCGCTCACCGAACTCGTTGAACACGGTGATGTGCGGGCGCTTCTCGACGGTGGCGAAGATGCGCTCGAGGTCCTTGCGGGTCAGCGTCTCCTTCTCGAGGAGCTCGATGACCAGCTCGTCCAGCACGTCGCGGTAGGTGTTGAGCACGTGCCACGCCTCGGTGTGCGCGGTCTCGATGAGCTTGCGCACCTCCTCGTCGATCTCGTGCGCGACCTCCAGCGAGTAGTCCGCCTGCCGCCCGGCCGAGCGGCCGAGGAACGGGTCGCCCTGCTCCTGGCCGTACTTGACGGCGCCGAGCCGGGCACTCATGCCGTACTCGGTGACCATCGCGCGGGCGATCTTCGTGGCCTGCTCGATGTCGGAAGAGGCGCCGGTGGTGGGCTCGTGGAACACGAGCTCCTCCGCCGTGCGGCCGCCCATCGCGAAGACCAGGCGCCCGAGCATCTCCGAACGGGTCATCAGCTCCTTGTCGTCCTCGGGGACGAGCAAGGCGTGCCCGCCGGTCCGGCCGCGAGGCAGGATCGTCAGCTTATACACCGGCTCGATGTCCGGCATCGCCCACGCGGCGAGCGCGTGCCCGCCCTCGTGGTAGGCCGTGATCTTCTTCTCCTTCTCGGAGATGATCCGGCTCTTGCGGGCGGGGCCGCCGACGACACGGTCGACGGACTCCTCCAGCGCTTCGTCGGTGATCACGTGCCCGTTCTGCCGGGCGGTGAGCAGCGCGGCCTCGTTGAGCACGTTCGCCAGGTCGGCGCCGGACATGCCCACCGTGCGCTTGGCCAGCCCCGAAAGGTCCGTGCCCTGCGCGATCGGCTTGCCCTTGGCGTGCACCTCGAGGATCGCGCGGCGGCCGCGCATGTCGGGCGCGGACACCGGGATCTGCCGGTCGAACCGGCCGGGACGCAGCAGCGCCGGGTCCAGGATGTCGGGCCGGTTCGTGGCCGCGATCAGGATGACCCCGCCGCGGGCGTCGAACCCGTCCATCTCGACCAGCAGCTGGTTCAGCGTCTGCTCACGCTCGTCGTGACCGCCGCCGAGGCCGGCACCGCGCTGGCGGCCGACCGCGTCGATCTCGTCGACGAAGATGATGCAGGGCGCGTTCTGCTTGGCCTGCTCGAACAGGTCACGCACCCGGGAGGCGCCGACACCGACGAACATCTCCACGAAGTCCGAACCGGAGATCGTGTAGAACGGCACGCCCGCCTCACCGGCGACAGCCCTCGCGAGCAGCGTCTTACCGGTACCGGGTGGGCCGTAGAGCAGCACACCCTTCGGGATCTTCGCGCCGAGAGCTTGATATCGCGCCGGATTCTGCAGGAAGTCCTTGATCTCGAACAGCTCTTCGACGGCCTCGTCCGCGCCGGCGACGTCACCGAACGTGGTCTTGGGCATGTCCTTGTTGAGCTGCTTGGCCTTGGACTTGCCGAAGTTCATGACCCGGTTGCCGCCACCCTGGGCGTTGTTCATCATCCACATGAGCAGACCGAGCACCAGCGCCAGCGGGATGGCGAAGATGAGGATCTGCGTCAGCACGCTCTGCTGGCTGACCTTGGTGGTGAACTTGACCGGGGTGTCGCCGTTCTTGAGGGCGATGAGCCGGTCGTAAATGGTGTCCGCGGAGTTGGCCGGGTACTGGGCGATGATCTGGTCGGTCTGCTGACCATCGACGTCAATCTTCTGGGTCAGGAGCAGCTTGATCTGCTGTTCCTTGTCCTCTTGACTGGCTTCCTTGATGTGGTTCGCGGTGATCTGCTGGTTCGCCACCGAGATGGGCACCTGGGTGTAGCCACGATCGCTGTCGAAGATTGTGTTGTACGCGAACAACGCCAGCAAACCCGCGACAATCCACAGCAGTGGGTTCCTGAGCACGCTCTTGCGATTCATACGACTCGGCCTTGGTGGCCTCGACCCTCCCTGGTTGGGCGGCTGGAGGTGGTATCCGCCGTCACGATCTTGACTGCTGGTCTACACACTGCTGGTCTATATACGGTGTACTGGGACACCAGTCCCACCAGGGTACCGTCCGGGGGGATCGGTTACCTGTGTGAGCCTCTCGCAGGTCAACGGCCGATACCGCGCCGGGGTTCCCGCGCCGGGTCCAAGCCGCCCACCTTAGCGTGTGTCGGCGGACACGCTTGACACCATCTCGCTCAACCTGGTCCGCAAAGTCTTGGGATCGGCGGGCGAAACGGTCACCCATTCGCGGCCGTCGGAACCGGCCCTCGACAGGCTCAGATACCGCCCGGAAGCGGTATCGAACCAGGCCAGGACCCTGGAGCGCTGTTTGGCGCCGAGCTGCGTGCGGCTGTTCGCGACCACCTGGCCACCACGCAGGCGAGGCTGCCCGGAGAGCCTGGCGTAGACCTCGCGGGGGTCGGCGGTGACCCGTTCACTCAGCGAAACCCGGCGCGGCTGGACCTTGTCCCGGCGCTTGCCCTTGTCGTCTTCTTCGCTCTGAGCTGAACTTGCCGAGACCGGGACGCGGACGGGCGCCGTGTGCAACGCCTCGTCGAGCGGCAAGGTGAGTGAGGCCTCACTCCCGCGCTCGCCCGGCGGGAGCAGCTCCACGACAGCCGAGACCATTCCGTCGGCGGGCGCCTCGCGCAGCCAGATCCCGTCGGCGTCCTGGATGGCCACCACACTCTGACGGCCGTCCGAGGCGGCCAGGATCCCGACCGGCGGCGCGAGATATTGCGGAATGTGCATCGCGTCGACGCTCAGTGGAGCCCGCGCCAGCAGGTACAGCCAGTCCTCGACCCGCGACTCGAGCCGCCCGCGGCCATCCCGCACCCCACGGGCCTTCAGCTCGACGTCCGCACGAACCCGCATGGCGGACCGCTCGTTCTCGGTGGCACCACTGGACCGCACCCGCAGCGGATACGGCAGCTCACCGAGCTCGGCGGCTTCCCACAGGAAGTCGAACGTCTGCGGCGAGAAGAACTCTGTATTTATTTGTCGCCCCTTCCGCTATCGCGCTGCCAGGGCGCTCCTGTGTTCTTTATGTCGCGCTGAGTAGGTAGGGCGCCCTGCCATCACGATAGCGGGGCCTTCGGCCGAAAGCGGGGGCGACGGTGAAGTCTCCGGCTCGCAGGACTCGCCGGAGACCCTGTTGGTCCTGTTGCCCCTGGTCGCGTCTGAGCGCCTCTGAAGGCCACCTTGAGGGCGTTAGGGTCCCTCAAGGTGGCCTTCAGAGCACGTCTCTTGCGCAACAGGCCCGGCTCCCCGAAACGGGAGCAAAGGTCCCTTGCTCCCGTTTTGGAGGTCGGGGCGTGGGGGCGCAACTTGTCGACGAATCGTGGTCTCTCGCGAGCGAGAGGTGTGCGGGCTAGAGGGCCGCGGCTGTCGAGCTGGTGGAGAGCATCTCGGACAGGCGGTGGCGGAGGGTGGGGGCGTCCGCGGGCGCGATGGTGATCCAGTCGCGGCCGTCGCGGCCGCGGCTGGCCTGGGTGAAGTAGCGGCCGGTTTCGGTGTCGAACCAGCTCAGGACCGGCGACCGGGAGCGGTTGCCCATCCGGCTGCGGGCGTTGGCGCCGATCTGGCCACCGCGCAGCCGAGGCTGCGCGTGCAGCCTGGCCAGTGCTTTGCGGTCGTCGTCCGCGCTGGCCCTGCCGTCGGGCAGGGGGTCGCCGCGACGCTGCAGGAAATCCACCCCGGAGCCGCTGAGCAGCTGCTCGAGCGGCACGGTGATCGACTTCTCGGTACCCCGCGGTGCGGGCGGGAGCAGTGAGACGATCGCGCTGGCGAGACCGTCCGCGGCGATCGGGTTCAGGTGCAGGCCCCGCTGATCCTGCACGGCGAACAACGCCTGACCGCCGAGCACAGCGGCGATCGCCCGCAGCGGCTCGGCGTTCGGGTCGTTGGCCTGGACCGAGTCCAGGCTCAGCTCCGGTGCCGCGAGCAGGCCGAAGTAGTCCTCGAGATGCGGTTCCGGCCTGCCGGAACCGTTGGCGAGCCCGCGCTGCGCCAGGCCGGTCAGCACCTGACGGCGCAACCCCTCGCGCTCACCCATCGTCGCGCCGTGCGAAGGAACTCGCAGCGGGTACGGCAGCTCACCCACCCCGGCGGATTCCCAGAGGAAATCCACTTCGTGCAGGGTGAGCAGCTCCGCGGATGCCATCAGTCAGCCCCCAGGAAGTAGAACGGGCGCGCGGCCGGAAAGCCGCGCGCCCGGAAAAAACGTCTCAGCGATTGTCTTCGTCGTCCCAGGCGCCGATGACCGGCGGCGGGGTCGCCTCGTTGGCACCGAAGGTGTCGTCCGGGTCGGGCTCGATGAGGAACGACGCGTGCGTGTGCTCCTCGTCCGGCTCGGCGTGGGCACCGTGGCCGCCACCCATTCCGCCCATGCCACCCATCGGGGCAGGCGGCGTCTGGCCGGAACCGATCGTGCCACCGGGCGAAACGACACCCTGCTGCGGAGCGTTGGCCGAAGCCGCGCTCTGGCCGGCGGCGTCGTGGGACGCTGCCTCCGTCGAATCCGGTCGCGCGCCACTGCGGTTGCCCTGGCCGAGCGCACGGCCACCGGCGAGGCCGAGGCCACCGCCGAGAGCGCCCGCGCCCAGTGCCTGGCCGACACCGCCGCCACCACCACCGGAGGTCGCCGCGGGCACGGCTGCCGCGCCCGCGCCGCTGAACGAACCGGCACCCGTGGTCGCACCCGCACCGACGCCGGGGGCGTTCGCGCCCGCTGTCGCGGTGGACCCGGACTGGCTGAACGTGCCGGAGTTCGCGGCGAAGTCCGAACCGGCCCTGCCGCCGGAACCGCCACTGCCATTGCTGTCGAAGGAGGCACCCGAACCGGCGAAGACCGGCCCGCCGCCGCCGGTCGAACCGACGCCGCCGAAGTGCGACCCGGGGCCGCCGACGTTGCCGAACGAACCGGCGTGGTGCGAGCCGGACGGCTTCAGGCCCAGGGATTCGGGACCGAAACTCGGCGTGGTGCCGTCGATCTCCTTCATTTCCTGGGTGTAGGCGTCCATGAACTTGATCTGGTCGGCGAGCACCGAGTCGTAGGCCTCGGTCGCCACCTTCTGGTCGTTGACCTGCGAGGCGATCGGGGCCGTCAGGTGGGCCGTCGGCAGCGTCGAGGGGTCGGGCTTGGGCGGCGGCATCGTCTTGACCCTGGTGGCCGCGGCGGCCTGGCGGGCGAGGCGCTCGGACATGGCCTTGCTGGCCTGCGAGGCCTGCGAGCTCGAGTTCGCGATGGCGACGAGGGTGCCCTGCGCCGAAGCCGCGCCTTCGCCGACCCAGGCGTTGCCGAGCTCGGAGATGGCGGTGTAAAGGTCGTTGGAGACCCTGTCCAGCTCGCCGCTGTGGTGGTTCCAGATCTGCGAGGTCCGGTCCGCGGTGCCGGGGTCGTTGTTCTGCACCGCCCCGTCGTAGAGCTCCTGGCTCTTCTTGGCGGCCCAGTTGGGCGGATCCACGATCGCCCGGTCGGTGCCGACGTCGAAGCCGTCGTCGCGCCCGCGGGCGGACGAAACGATGCTGTCGCTGGCGGCGTTGTCGCCGAAGTTGACCGGCGTGGCCGCCCCCTGGGACGGGCCGCTGCCGTACGCGTCACTGCTGTGTTTCGGTGGCATGACTTTGAGTTCCCCCTCTGGACTCAGGAGCTTCTGAACGGCTGCGCGGCGGCCTGGTCGATCTCGTCGTAGCGGGCCATCGCGGTGACGATGCCCTGCTCGGCGGTCGCGTACTGGTTGTAGAGGTTCTGCAACGCCGCGGCGTACGAGTCACCGTGGCCCTCCGCACGCTGCGAAACCTTGGCCGCCATCACCTGCGCGACCTCGTTCGAGCCCAGCTTCGGCGGCTCGGCGAGTGCGCCGGCGCCGTTGAGCAGGGCCTGGATCGAGTCCTTGCCGGTGCGGATCTTGTTCAGCACGGCCTGTGCGGCGTCCGGGTCGACACCTACCTGACCGGCGGTGGCCGCGCTCTTGAACGCGTTGGCATCGGCCAAACTGCTGTTGCCCATCTTTCGCTCTCCGTTTCCCCCGCCGGCCACGTCGGCGTCGTGGCTTTGGTCTTCGCATAGGTTAACGCACCAGGTCGCGACCTATGACGCGTTCCCGGTACCCAGGGTTCCGCATTTCGGCGGATCACCGCAACCGGTTCGGCAAAGATCGCCCCGCTCGGGTCAGGACGTGTAGACGTGCGGGTCCAGCGTGCCGATGTAGGGCAGGTCCCGGTAGCGCTCGGCGTAGTCGAGCCCGTAGCCGACGACGAACTCGTTGGGGATGTCGAAGCCGATGTACTTGACCGGTACGTCGACCTTCACCGCGTCGGGCTTCCGGAGCAGCGAAACCACCTCGAGCGACGCGGGATTGCGGCTCGCCAGGTTCTTGAGCAGCCACGAAAGGGTGAGGCCCGAGTCGACGATGTCCTCGACGATCAGCACGTCACGGCCCGCGATGTCGCGGTCGAGGTCCTTGAGGATGCGCACGACGCCCGAGGACGAGGTCGACGACCCGTAAGAGGACACCGCCATGAACTCCAGCTGCGTCGGCAGCGGCAGGGCTCTGGCGAAGTCGGTCATGAACATGACCGCGCCCTTGAGGACCCCGATCAGCAGCAGGTCACCCTGACCACTCTCCTGGCCGTCTGCCGGGTAATCGGCGGCTACCTTGCCCGCCAGCTCCGCGATCTTGTCTTTGATCTGCTGCTCGGTGACGAGCACGGAGGCGATCTCGCCTTCGTACACTGGTCAGTCCCCTCTGGTGGTGGGTACGGGAGCTTCCTGCGGTGGAGTGATGAGGGAGAGCCTGCCATGCGCCCGTCCGGCTTCAAAGCCGCCCGGTAGCCAGACGCCGCCCTGGCCGTGCCAGTCCGCGATCAGCGCGTCGACCGCGCGCAGGTGCGCGTCGGTGAGCTCGCGGACCCCGGAACCCCGCAACCACGTGCGCAACACCCGTCGGCGCAGGGTCGGCGGCTCGGTCCCCAGCACCGCGACGTCGAGTCCCCCTGGGACGCAGGCGCGGGTGTGGAGGGCCCCGGCGAGTGTGTCCAGCACCTCGATGTCCTCGCGCAGCTGCGCGGCCGTCCTGGCCAGCGCGGCCGCGACACCGCCGGCCAGCACGTCCTCCAGCAGCGGGAGCGCCTCCTTGCGAAGCCGGACGCGGGTGTAGCGGGAATCGTCGTTGTGCGGGTCCCGCCACGGCTCGACGTCGAGCGCCGCGCAGGCCGCCACGGTGGTCGTGCGCGGGATGGCCAGCAGCGGCCGGGCCCAGGGATGGTCGTACGGGCGCATCCCGGCGACCGACCGCGGGCCGGACCCGCGGCCCAGCCCCAGCAGGACGGTCTCGGCCTGGTCGTCGAGGGTGTGGCCGAGCAGCACCAGACCGCCGTCCGACGCCGCCCTCAGCGCCCCGTACCTCGCGCGGCGGGCGGCCGCCTCCGGTCCGCCGCGGCCGTCGACCCGCACCGGGAGGACCTGGGCGCGGTCGGCGCCGAGCTTGCGGGAGAGGGAGGCGGCCTCGTCGGCGATCCAGGACGAGTTGTGCTGCAGGCCGTGGTCGACGATGAGCGCGGCCACGCGGTGGCCCGCGCGGTGCGCGGCATACGCGACGGCCTCGACGAGCGCGAGCGAATCGGCGCCGCCGGACACGCCGACGTAGAGCTCCCGTGACGACCCGGCGACCTCCCCGACTCTGCTGGCCCCACTGACCCTGCTGGCCCCACTGACTCTGCTGATCTCGATGGACTCCAGCAGGTCACGGACCGCGAGCCGGACGGCCGCGACGGCCGGATCGGGTCGGCTCATCCGTGCAGGCGCCGCACCCAGGCCGCCGGATCGGTGATCTCGGCGCGGGTCGGCAGGGTGTTCGGCGAGGTCCAGACGGCGTTGAAGCCCGGCATGCCGACGGCGTCGACGACGTACTTCGTGAACTTCGCGCCTTCCTCGTACTGACGCATCTTCGCCTCGACGCCGAGCAGGCCGCGCAACAGCCTGTCGAACAGGCCACCGCCCTTGCGCCGGGCGGTGAAGCGCTCGCGGATGGTGTCCACGGTCGGCACGACCTGCGGGCCGACCGCGTCCATCACGTAGTCCGCGTGGCCCTCCAGCAGTGTCGAAAGCGCGAGAAGCCTGTCGAACACCGCGCGCTGCTTCGGCGACTGAAGCAGCTCCGCGAGCCCGGCGCCCTCGGGACGGCCCTTGCCGAGCTGCTTGAGCGTGTCCGGCAGGCGGCCGACCAGGTCGGACAGGCCGTCTGAGTCGGCCCCGGCGAGGCCGCCGACCAGGCGTTCGACCTCGTCGGCGAAGTAGTCGCGCAGCCAGGTGACCGCGGTGAACTGCAGCCGGTGGGTGCACTCGTGCAGGCAGACCCAGAGCCGGAAGTCGTGGCCGGGGACCTTCAGCGCGCGTTGCGCGGCGACGATGTTGGGCGCGACCAGCACGAGCTGACCGGCGCGTTCGGGGCCGCCGAACGGGTCGTACTGGCCCAGCACGCGGGAAGCGAGGAAGGCGAGCACCAGACCGGTCTGGACGCCCGCGCCGGAGGCGAGGATCGGGCCCAGCGGGCCGCCCTGGGCCTCGGGCAGCGCCCGGCCGGTCAGCGCGTCGAGCCCGGCCGCGGCGGAGCGGACCCAGCCCGGCCTGTCGACCACCTCGCCGGGCAGCAGCGGCAGGCCAAGGCCGAGGCCGGTCAGCTCGCGGACGTGCCCCTCGGCCTCGATCGTCAGCTCACGCAGCTCCCGCACCGCCCGGTCGGCCTCGTCCCGCTCGACCGCCGGGCCACCCCGGACCAGGAAGGCCCCGGTCGACGCGGCGAGCGGCCAGTCGACCATCGGCCGCGTCTTCGTCTGCGTTTCCTCCGCTGCGCTCACCCTTTCGACGCTACCTGCTGGCGCGGCACTTTCCGGTGAAGGTTTCACTGCCGCGCCCGGGTCAGTGGCAGCCGCACCCGCGCAGGGCGGTGGCGACCGCGTCGAGCGCGGCCCGGACGGGATCCGGGTCGGTGGTCAGCGAGGTCTGCGACATCAGGGCGAACACCAGCACCCGCCCATCGGCATCGAGGAGGACGCCGCCGAGGGTGTTGACCCCGGACAGCGTGCCGGTCTTGGCCCTGATCCAGCCCTTGCCGCCCTTGGAGCCCTCGTCGCCGTAGCGCTCGGCGAGCGTGCCGCTGCCACCGGCGACGGGCAGCCCGGCGAGCAGCGGCCGCAGCTTCGCCGTCCGGTTGTCCTTGCCGTCGGGCGCGGCGGCTACGGCGAGGATGTCGCTGAGCAGCTTCGCGGGGACCTTGTTCTGCTTCGACAGCCCGCTGTTGTCGAACAACTGGACACCGCTCATGTCGAACCGGTTCTTCGCCAGCACGTCCTTGGTCGCGGCCGCACCACCCGCGAACGAGGGCTCGGCGCCGTTGGCGAGCGCGGTCTGCCTGGCCATGGCGTCGGCCGACACGTTGTCGGAAAGCTGGAGCAGCGAGTTCGCCATCTCGGTCAGCGGCGGGGACTTGACCTCGCCGAGCACCTTCGCGTCCTTGGGCGCGGTGACCCCGCCGCTCTGGAACTGGGCACCCAGTTTCTGCGCGATCTGCGTGGCGAGGTTCGACGCCGGGTTCGGGACCCGCATCGCGTGGTCCTCCTCCGGCTTGGACCGGCCACCGTCGGCCATCACGGGCGCGACCTGCGCGGCGAACGTCGAGGGCGCGTCGGTCGGGTCCCAGCCGGGAGCGGTCACCTGGCCCTTGTAGAGGCTGGTGTCGAGCTGGACCTTCTTGACGTTTCCGCCCACGGCCTTCTTGACCTGCGCGACGAGGTCGTCGACGTGGGCCGCGCCCGGGTAGAGCGGCGAGTCCTTGCCGAGCGGCTCGTTCGTCAGCGTCACGTCACCACCACCGACCAGCACCACCGTGCCGTCCTGCGCCCCGGCGACGATCTTCGTCGACAGCTGGAGCCCCTGGTCGACCGAAAGCAGCGCCGCCGCGACCGTGAGCAGCTTCGTCGTCGACGCCGGGGTGAGCGGCCGGGTGGGGTCCTTGCTCCACAGCACGTCGCCGGTGGAGGCGTCGATCACGCTCCCGGTGAGCGTGCCGAGGGCACTGCTGGCCGCGGGACCGCTCAGCGCCTTCGTCACCCCACTCGCGGTCGGGGCCTGCCCGGCCATGTCCGGCGTGCGCAGGACACGGACGACGGCGGCGGGCTGGGGACTGTCGCCCTTGGGCGCGTTCGGCGCCCAAGGCAGGCTGAGCCGGTTCGAGACGTTGGGCATGGCGGCCGCGACACCGAGCGCAACCACGACGAGCAGGGCGAACACCCCGACCAGCAGCCCCCGGCGCTTGCGGCGCGGCCGGGGCTCGGCCTCGGCGCCGGTCGGAGTTTCGGTCCCGGTTTCGCGGGACGGCGGATCGTGGTCGTCACCGTCCTGCAGCTCGGCCCGCCCGGCCCAGTCCGGCCGTTCGATGCCGACGGTGGCTTCGGCGGCACGCTGCTCGCCGCCGGGCTCGATCCGCATCGGCTGCACGTGCTGACCGGCCTGCGGAACGGGCGGCCTTGCCTGCGGATCCCGGAAGTCCGGGCGGCGCGACGGCTCCTGCCCGGCCCGGCCGCCGGACTCCGGACGCCGGACGGGATCTTGGCCTTCCTGATCCTGGACGCGCTGGTCTTGGGAGCGCTGATCTTGGGAGCGCTGATCGAACTGGTCCCAGTCCGGCCGGTTCCGAGCCCCGCCCCCGATGATCGCCCGCTGGTTCTCACCGGGCTGCTCCGGTGGCTCCGGGCGGTCGCGATCCTCGGCGTCCTGGCGGTTTTCCGGCGCGGCGCCGCCCAGCGAACCCCCGGTACGTCGTTGCCAGGCGGACCACTGGGTGGGCGCCTCGGAGTCATCCGGCCCGGCGGACTGGTGCTCGTCGGGCGCGAAGGCGGCGGCGTCGGGCTGGACACCCGGACCGTCCCAGGCGGACCAGCCCGGCTGATTCTGCCCACCAGGACTCCGCTGACCAGGGCTTTCCTGACTCCGGTCCTGCGGAGCCTGACGCTGCTGGTCCTGACTCGGCTGAGCCCAGGACTGCGGCGGCTGACCCTCTGGCCTTTGCGAGGCGCGACTCTGCTGGCTTTGCTCCTGGCCTTGGTCCGGCTGAGTCCAGGAGTGCGGGACCTGACCTTGCTGCTCCTGGCGACCTTCGTCCGAGCGCGCGGACTGACTCCGCTGATCCTGCCCTGGCAGGCTCCGGCCCGACTGGCCCCAGGACTCGCTCTCCCGCTCCTGATGGCCTTGGTCCGGCTGAGCCCAGGACTGCGACGACTGCTCGTCCTGCCGATCCTGAATCGGCTGTCCCCCAAGCTGCTGGCCCGGTTTCTGGGCCTGTTCCCGCTGACCGGAGCCCTGCGGCGCCCGGCTCTGCGGCGTCCTGTCAGCTTCCTGTGCCGAACGGTCCAGCCGCCACTGATCCAGCGCCGACTGATCCAGCGCCGGGAGGTCCGGCGGCGTCGGCGGCCCGCCCGAACGGTCCGCTCGCGACGGCTCTTGGTGCGAACGGTCCGGTACTGGCGGCGGCCATCCCTGGCCCGGCAGGTCCGCTCGCGGCTGCTCCGGCGGGGAGGCCGCGGGCGGCGGCCAGGTCGCACCCGGACCGTCCGATCGCCGCGGGTCCTGGCGCGAACGGTCCTCCGACGGACTGAACAGAGACTCCGGCTGGTCCGCTCGCGAGGGCTCCTGCGTCGAGCGGTTCTGCCAGGGCTGACCGGGACCCGACCGGTCCGCTCGGCGCGGCAGCTGGCCGGGGAGGTCACCTCGCGACGGATCCTGCGGCGACTCACGCTGGAACTCCGTCCGCCCTGGCGGCGGCGTGGCGGGCGAGGCCCCCGGGACGAACCACGAGCCCGGCTCATCGGGTGTGACGTTCGGCACGGCGAGCTCCTCGGTGCGGCCGGATCCGGCCTGCGGGAGCGGTAGCCGCGCGGTCGCGCCGCCTTGACCTTCGACGGCCCGGCGCTCGCCGGACGTGCTGTCCTCGTCGGCCGAGGGCCAACTCGGGTCATGCTGTTCGGGCACCCACCCACTCCTTCTCACCTGCCCCGGCAGGGGCCAAGCTCACATGCCGTCAAGCCGACATCAGTGCGACTTCCCGACCGGGTGTAGTCCACACTAGTGAGGCCAAGAGACTGACTACGGTGAGCCGCCCACGAGACGTGGCGTACCAAAGATGAGAGCAGCGAGGACGGCGTGGACTTCGACGTCACGATCGAAATCCCCAAAGGGGAACGCAACAAGTACGAAGTGGACCACGCGACGGGGCGGATCAAGCTCGACCGCACCCTGTTCACGGCCACTCAGTACCCGGCCGACTACGGGTTCATCGACGACACCCTCGGCCAGGACGGCGACCCCCTGGACGTGATGGTGCTCGTACAGGAGCCGACGTTCCCGGGCTGCCTGATCCGCTGCCGCGCGATCGGCATGTTCCGGATGACGGACGAAAAGGGCCCCGACGACAAGGTCATCGCCGTCCCGGCGAACGACCCGCGCCTCGAGCACCTGCGCGACATCCACCACATGAACGAGTTCCACCGCCTGGAGATCCAGCACTTCTTCGAGGTCTACAAGGACCTGGAGCCGGGCAAGAGCGTCGAGGGTTCTTCCTGGGCTGGCCGTGTCGAGGCCGAGACCGAGATCGGCCGCTCGTACGAGCGCGAGAAGGACCGCCTGGCGAAGGAAGCCGTCGACGGCCCCGCCGAGCACTGAAGTTCTTCCCGAGTGTCATGAAAGGGTCTTTCAGGGCAATTTTTGCCCTGAAAGACCCTTTCATGACATCTGTGGAGGTCAGTGAGCCAGCGCGAGCGCCGAGGCCTCCTCGTCAGCCCGCTGCTCCATCGCCGACTTCTCCGAGAGCGGCTTCTCCTTCAGCAGCCAGACCAGGGCGAACCCGATGGTCAGCACGATCCCGCCGACGGTGAACACCGTGCTCATCGAGCTGGAGAAACCCTCCAGGATCGGGCGGGCCAGCGTCGGGTCGAGCGTCGAGAGGAACGACGTGTCGTTGACGTCCACGCCGCCGGACAGCTGCTTCGCGAACTCCGGGTGCTGGGCCAGCGCCGCCACGTAGGACGGGCTCGCCATCGCGGAGCGCACCGCCGCCGCGATCCGGTCGCCGACCGTGGCGAACAGGATCGACATGAACACCGCGGTACCCGCCGTGCCGCCGATCTGCCGGAAGAACGTCGACGACGAGGTCGCCACGCCGATGTCCCGTGCCGGGACGTCGTTGGTCGCGGCCAGCTGCAGCGTCTGCATCGAAGCGCCGAGACCGAGGCCGATCAGGAACGCGATGACCATCACCACCGCCATCGGGGTGTCGACGCCGATCGTCGCGAGCATGAACAGCGCGGCCGCCATGATGCCGAGCCCGGCCACCGCGAAGACCTTGTACCTGCCGGTCCGCGAGATGATCCGGCCGCTGCTCAGGCTGGCGATCATGATCCCGAGCGTCAGCGGGAGCATCTGCAGCCCGGCGTCCGTGGGCGTCGCGCCCTTCACGATCTGCAGGTGGAGCGGCAGCGACATCATCGCGCCGAACATCCCGATGCCCTGGATGACCGTGACCACCGAGGCGACGCGGAACACCGGCCGGGAGAACAGCCGCAGCGGGAGCAGCGCGGAGTCACCCATCCGGCGTTCCTGCCAGATGAACGCGGCCACGCCGAGCAGCCCGATGACGTACATGGCGAGCGAAGCGGGCGATCCCCAGCCCCCCTCGCGGCCCTGTTCGGCGACGACCAGCAGCGGGACGAGCCCGACGGTCAGCGCGGCGGCGCCCAGGTAGTCGACCTTCTGGTTGACGCGGACGTGCGGGAGGTTCAGCACCTTGCTGACCACGACCAGCGCGGCCAGCGCGATCGGCACGTTCACCAGGAAGACCCAGCGCCAGCCTTCGATGGCGGCGAAGTCGCTCAGACCGGCGAAGAAGCCGCCGACGACCGGGCCGAGGACGCTCGAAACGCCGAAGACCGCCAGGAAGTAGCCCTGGTACTTGCTGCGTTCACGCGGCGAAGTGATGTCGGCGATGATCGCCAGCGCGAGGGACATCAGCCCACCGGCGCCGAGGCCCTGGAACGCGCGGAACGCGGCCAGTTCGTACATCGAGGTCGCCATACCGCTGGCGAACGAGCCGACCAGGAACAGCGTGATCGCTGTCAGGTACATGGGTTTGCGGCCGTAGAGGTCGGACAGCTTGCCGTACAGCGGCGTGGTCAGCGTCGCGGTGATCAGGTACGCGGTGGTCGCCCACGCCTGCAGGCTCTGGCCGTGCAGCTGGTCGGCGATCGTCTTCATCGCCGACGAAACGATCGTCTGGTCGAGTGCCGCGAGGAACATGCCGAGCATCAGCCCGGACAGCACGGTCAGGATCTGACGGTGCGTCAGTTTGCCTTTCGTGGCGGAATCTCCTTCCGCCGTGATGGTGTCGCTCATGGTGGCTCCTTCGAAGTCTCTGTAGTTGCTTGTATCAGTCAACTACTTGCAAGGTCCAACCATTCCCCAAAAGCTTGCATCGTGCAATCAAATATTTTGTGACCCTGCTCTCCCGGCCCGCTTGACCGCCCGGCCGACCACCGTGACCTCGGCCGACGGGATGCCGAACGCACCGAGCCCGGTGACGAACGTGTACAGCGCGGGCAGGTCGCGGCAGAACACCGCGGCCATCAGGTTGGTCGTCCCGGTGGTCGCGAGGCAGCCGTGCACCAGCGGATGGGCGGCCAGCGCGCGACCGGCCTCGTCGAGCCGCCCCGGCGGGACGGTCATCCAGACGTTCGCGTCGACGGCCATCCCGAGCAGCCGCGCTTCGACGTCGGCGTACGTCCGGATCCGCCCGGCCCCGCCCAGCCGGTCGAGCCGCCGCCGGACCGTCGACTCCGGGGCGCCACCGCGCGTCGCGAGCTCGCCGGGCCCGGTGCGGGCGTCTTCGGTGAGCATCGCCAGCAGGCGGTGGTCGAGTTCGTCGAGTTCGACGTCTTCGGTCGCCCGCGGCGGCGGGGTCAGCGCGGCGACCTCGGCGGCGGTCAGCAGGCCGGTCCGCCAGCCTGCCGCGTCGGCGAACACGTGCAGCACGGACAGGACGCGGGTTTCCGTGACGGCTGAGGTCGCGGGCAGCCGGTCGTACACGAGGTGCCCGTCCACCCCGCCGAACGCGATGGCACTGAGCTCCTCGCCCCCGGCCAGGACGTCCACAAAGGACACTTCCGGCAGGGCGGCCAGCGCGGCGGCAATCGCCCGCGCACGGCCGCGCAGCACCCGAACCCGCAGCAGCATCGCGCCACGCAGGCCGTGTTCCGGCGTCGGCACGCAGGTGACCCGCAGCTTTCCGGCTGACTGGAGGCGGGCGACGCACCGCGTGACCGTCCGCGGCGACAGGTCGAGAACCTCGGCGATCCGGCCGGTCCCAGCGCGCCCGTCCACCTGCAGGGCGGACACCACCCGCTGCTCCAGCAGAGTGAGTGATTCCGCCGATTCTGCCGTCATCGTAGTCCTCTTCCGCTCACCTCATGCCACTGGAGTTCCTCCCAGCGCCACTCAAGCGTAACCCTGAAAACGTGACAACAAAGAACCTGCTGCCGGTGATCGAGATCGTCGAGAAGATCGGCGCGGGCATCCCCGCCCAGCGACCCACGACTCCCCCGGCCAACCTGGACGAGCTCTTCGCGATGTTCACCGCGATCGACGACCCACTCGCCGCGCGGCTGCGCGAACAGCTCGCGATCATCCGGCCGGACACGGGCTGGGCCGAGCACGAGTTCGGCCCCGGCGACCGGGTCGACGGCGACCAGTGGGTCGTCGACGCGCTCGACGGCGCCGTGCAGTTCATCCAGGGCCTGCCCCAGTGGTGCGTGACGGTTTCCCTGGTGCGCAACGGAAAACCGTCCCTCACGGTGTTGTACTCGCCGCTGCTCGGCCAGACCTACGCGGCCGAGCTCGGCCAGGGCGCTTGGCTGAATGGCAAGCCGATCCGGCCGTCCGCCAAGACGTCACTCGACGCGGCCGTGGTCGCCACAAGCCAGCCGCCGTTCATCGGCGAGCAGCCCGGCGCCTCGGCGGCCGCCGGACGCACGCTCCCGGGCGTGCTCGACCGCGTCGCGGCCGTGCGAAACCTCGGCCCGACCTCCTGGCAAGTGGCCGACGTCGCGGCCGTACTCCCAGAACGCGGGGAGGCGTCCGCGCGCGACGTGGGCCCCGTGCCAGGAGGTCGGGCCGCGGTTT